>JANQQO010000008.1 GCA_028289305.1 Rickettsiales bacterium
ACCCCGCTCCGCCGCCAAGCTTGCGGGGTTTTTTCTATGTTTTAATAATGTAATTTTGTATGATCGTAGGCTGTACATTATTGTGAGCGCCACCACCTCCGGTGCTTCCTGTTCCCGTATTAACATTATCTACAAAGCCTGTAGTAGTGCTTGCATTAGAAGAAGACGAAGCCTCTGTGCGGCGACCAATAGACGAAGAGCTTGCGCCACTCGCGTGTGCATGATCTGGCGTTTCAGTTATTGTAAGCGTATGAGTTTCACTACCGCCTGTATCGCCTAGCGTATCGCCGTTTAATCCACCGCTCTGATCTGTTAAACGATCTGCACTCACGCCTCCCATATCATCCTTACCAGCAACAACACGCCCCCTCATATCAGGAAGATTGAAGGTAGTGCTGCCATCTCCCACGCCATAGGTTGTACCTATTGCGGTAAATAAATCAGCGTATGTTGTACGGCTGACAGCCTGACCATAACAAAAAAGCCACCCGGTCGGTGCAGCAGTACCAGCAAAAGACATGGTAGCACCGGCAGGAACACTGGCAGTAACGGCTTCCCCATCATTCTTGATAAACACCACATAATGCTTAGTCGTACTATCCGACCACACTAAAGCAATATCATTTGCCGCTGTAGTGATGTTCTGTCCACCCGGAAGTACTAACGTACTGGCGTTATGCGTAAGTGTTAATGCGCCATCAAAAATAACCACCCTCGCCTCGCCTGCCTTTTTAGCCGTACCAAAGCTTGTAATGGTGGTTGTGCCCGTGACATGAATAAGTTGCCCCGATGTATTCCAGATATCGGTGGTAGATGCAGAGGCCACGGCAGAACCCTTTTTGAACAAATACGGGATTGCATCATCCGTGACCGTCATTGCACCTAAATAGATGGTTAACGCCTCACTTTGAAGGCTTCCACTCTCCCAATCCACCGTAACGGTGGTGTTGGTGGTCGCACCTACTGCGCGTATCCTTCTAGCGATGCAAAAAGCTTAGAGCATGCAAGGTCACTTTTGGCGCATTCAAACAGCCATACGACAAACAAAATATATCGCCGCAAGGCTGAAAAAGTGACACCTTTATCCTTCACGGAGGAATAGAAAATGCTTAAACGAATAGTACAAACGCTATTTTATAGTACAGTGGAAGTATTGAAAGGGCTTGAAACCCTGAAAAAATGGTGGGTGATGAGAGATTCGAACTCCCGACCCTCTCGGTGTAAACGAGATGCTCTAGCCAGCTGAGCTAATCACCCTCTGAAAAATCTGATGCTGCTTATATAAGAAGACACATAAATTTGTAAAGCTAAAATTGCTTTTTTGTCGTTTTTTTTCTACATCATATTATTTTCTAATGATAATTACACGTAAAATTTGAGATCTAACACCTGAAAGAGCTTGGGTATTACAGGATGTCCTGATTGCTTAGATGGCTTAAAAACTTGAAAAAGTGCTATATCCACACTGCTTTGAAAGCACAATGCAGTGATGTGTTACGCATCAAATCCGCAAAGCCTTGATGAAACTGGTCTATTGAACCGACATCTATTTCAA
>JANQQO010000009.1 GCA_028289305.1 Rickettsiales bacterium
CGGAAATCGTGATTACATCGCAATTAGAGGAAGCTCTGGCTGCCTAGAAGGCCATTTTCCAGCCGAGGAGGATGTGGTAATTAGCGTCTGGCGTTTCAGCGCCTTGCACATCTTCATAGAGCGGAACGCCTGCTTCTACCGCGAGGCTATCACCATAAAGACCCATCTGTTTGCTGAGCTCGGAGAGATCCAGACCGAAATTTGCTCCTAGGCTTTTTCCGCTTTTAAAGCCCGTACGCTCTTCTGCTGAGAACAGAGTGCGGTTAGCGTATTGGTGTGCCGTATGCTTACCTGTCCACACCTCACCCAGTATACCAAAGGAGAAGATCGTGTTATTGGCGAGTGGTGTAGCGGCCCAAAGGCTCACATCATAGGTGTATTGCGGCTGATCTTGTACGATCGCATTTTGCGAAAAATGGTTGATAGCATGCGTTTCCGTGGCAAAAAACCAATTCTCCACATTACCAAGATGAATGATGCCAGAAAGAGCCTGGTTCTCAGATGTGGAGGCGGTTGCGTGGCGGCTATTAGTATATCTTGGAAATTTTAGCGGGGTTGAAGGAGAAGAAACAGCAGCAAAAACAGGGAGTTGTTGCTCTTTTTGCATAGCATACGACACAGAAGGTGTCAGAAGGAAAATGCATATAAAGAACAATAAGATAAGACGCATTTGCTGCCTCAGTATTGTTTGCAAACAGGGAGCAATCTATCCGAAAAAAATCAACCTACGCAAGATGTTTTTATTTTAACTTTTCTAGAATTATCAAAATGTTCTGATGGAATCCTCTCTCAGATTTGAATGCGCCTGAATCAAAAAACCACTTTCAACCCATCCTGTTTCATAGTATAGGGGAGTTTCGCCACAACCTAGGCTAATAGTGTATTATGAGTAAGACACCCCTATTAGATACTGTGCACTACCCGACGGATATGCGCGGGCTTGACGACGCACAGCTGCAACAACTGGCGGATGAGTTGCGGCAGGAGACGATTCGTATCATTTCTACGACAGGCGGGCATTTGGGCGCCGGTCTTGGGGTGGTGGAGTTGACCGTGGCGCTGCACTCTGTGTTCAATACGCCAGAGGATAAAATTATTTGGGATGTGGGGCACCAGGCGTACCCACATAAGATTATCACGGGGCGACGGCAGGCGATGCATACGCTGCGTCAACCTGAGGGGTTATCTGGATTCTGTAAACGTTCGGAAAGTGCGTATGACGTGTTTGGTGCGGGGCATAGCTCTACCTCGATTTCTGCTGCACTTGGGATGGCGGTAGCGCGGGATAAGAAGGATGAAGAGCATGAGGTAATTGCAGTGATTGGCGATGGGGCGATGAGCGCCGGCATGGCGTATGAGGCAATGAACAATGCTGGAAGCACGCCGACGAAGCTGATTGTGGTGTTGAATGACAATGATATGTCGATTGCACCGCCGGTGGGCGCGATGAGTGGGTATCTCTCGCGCTTGATTTCATCAAAATCGTATTTCTCCTTACGGAATATTGCCAAAAAGGCGCTGCCGGGAGCGATTGGACGCGCGGCAAAGAAGACCGAGCGCTATGCGAAAGATATGGCGACTGGCGGGAATTTCTTTGAAGAAATGGGCTTTTATTATATTGGGCCGATTGATGGGCATAATTTGGAACATCTGCTGCCGGTGTTACGTAATGTGCGGGATGAGCATGAGGAGCGCCCTATCCTATTGCATGTGGTGACGGAAAAAGGACATGGGTTTGATTCGCCGGAAGCGTCGTCAGAGAAATATCACGCGGTGAAGAAGTTTGATGTGGTGACGCGGGTGCAAGAAAAAAGCGAGGCGAAAGCGCCGAGCTATACCAAGGTATTAGCCCAGCAATTGGTGAAAGAGGCGGAGAAGGATGCGCGCGTGGTGGGGATTACCGCGGCGATGCCTTCTGGTACGGGAATGGATTATTTCGGAGAGCGTTTTCCCGAGCGCATGTTTGATGTGGGGATTGCAGAGCAGCATGCGGTGACATTTGCTGCGGGGTTAGCTGCGGAAGGGTTTAAGCCGTTTGCGGCGATTTATTCAACGTTTTTACAGCGTGCGTATGATCAGGTGGTGCATGATGTGGCGATTCAAAAACTGCCGGTGCGGTTTGCGATTGATCGCGCGGGGCTGGTGGGCGCGGATGGGCCGACGCATGCGGGGGCGTTTGACATCGTGACGCTAGCGAGTTTACCACATTTTACTGTGATGGCACCCTCAGACGAGGCGGAACTCGCCCGCGCAGTGGTGACAGCAGCAGGAATTGACGATGGGCCGTCAGCCTTTCGCTATCCACGCGGAGAGGGTACGGGCGTGGTGGTACCGGAAAACCCCGAGCCGTTCGTGATCGGCAAAGGGCGTGTGGTGAAAGAGGGAAATACGATTGCGATCCTTTCTTTAGGTACGCGGTTGCAGCACTGTGTGCAGGCAGCGGAGTTGCTGGAGAGCAAGGGGCTTTCCACCACCGTGGCGGATGCGCGCTTTGCGAAGCCGCTGGATGCAGTGCTGATTGAGCAGCTGATTGCGGAGCATGCCGTGGTGCTGACGGTGGAAGAAGGGGCTGCGGGTGGCTTTGGCGACCATGTGTTGCACCTGGCGGCGGAGCATGGCTGGTTAGAGCGCTATGATACGGCAGTGCGCCCGTTATGCCTGCCCGATCGCTTCTTGGATCAGGGCAAGCCGGAGCAGATGTATGCCGCGATAGGGCTGGATGCGCACGGCATTGCCGAGGCAGCGCTTAAGGCGCTGGAACAGGGAGACGCCGTTTCTGAGACGGTGAAGAAGTAGCGTAGCCAGGGATTAGGGATTGGGCTTTAGGCTTTAGGGATTGGGGACTGTTATTGCTCCCCCTTGAG
>JANQQO010000027.1 GCA_028289305.1 Rickettsiales bacterium
GCGGGGGGAGCAACAAATCTGAGCGCTGCGTAGCTTCAGCGGAGCAGAGCCAGATTTGTGAGGGGGGTGTCCTTTTTTAGCACTATAATACACCCCCACCAGATTTCCTAAGCTCACCTTACGGTTTGCTAAAGAAATCTTGCCTCCCCCGCACGCAGGGGAGGAGGGAATAAGGCAGGTATTTTCGCAGGTTTTCCCGCGCTGTCAACTGCATAACCGCTTGAAAAACCCTCTATTTTCCCGCTCGCCAAAAAACCCTGCCACGCCATTTATAGCTTGATTTTTATGCATTTTTGTGCTAAATTACCCCTAATAAAATGACAATAAGATAGATTGAGGTGAATATGGCAAGTTTAGGTGGAGACTGGGACGGTGCTTTCCAAAGAGCAATACCCCTGAGAGGCAACGCCCTTATAGGCTGCAATATGGAAGGTACAAGCCCAGATATGGGCGGCGGCGGCATGGACCACATTAAGATGAACAATATCGCCGAGATGAACGCACGTAACGCCTCAGCAAACGAACGCTAACCCCCCTCTCTTAACCTTTTCTTAACATTTCTGCGCTATACTGGCCTAGATAGCCCTGCCCTCACAGCAGCGCTATCGCAAAAAAAGAAAGGCGTAGTATGGCACCCACACCACCATTATCTGATGACGCAGCCGAAGCCATCCTTGCGGATGCGGCGGAATACCTGCAGAATGGATTCCACGAATTTAGTTCTGGTAAGCTTAATATAGTTACAATGGTATTCATCACCATGGGTATTCTTGCTCTTTTTTCAGCACCCCCTTTGCTAATCATCTCAGGCGGTATACTGAGCGTTGGCGCAGGTATTTTCTGCTTAAAACATGGGAAAAAAGACTTAGAACAGATTCTTGATATAGATGATAACAACCAACCTTTGCGTGCCGTTGATTACCTCATCCAAAAATCCCAACTAAAAGAACGCACGCCTGAAGACGCGGCAAAGACTATCGAGAAACTGCTAGAAAAAGGATTGCGTAGAGACGATGCGGCAAAACTCATCGAAATCCTTCACTCACGCACCAAAGAAAACTGTTTTCCTTATCCACATTTATCCCCACAAGCACAATCCCTGGTGCACACGGGCATTAACCTCTTAAAGCAGCGCTATGTAATGCTATATCCAAAAACAACAGCTTTTGAAGATATAGACCGCCCTCCATCCCGCAACCTATTTGAGCGCGTGTTAAATACCGTAACCTCCACCATCGCAGATAAATCCCCGCTTCAGTTACATTTCGGCTTCTTTACTCTCACAGAAACCTCCATCATCGCGTTGGAAGAGACGTTAGATAAAATAGATGCAAAACAATCTAAAAAAGGGTCAAAAACCACTCCTCCCCCTACACCAGATATTCCCCAGAAAACTGCCGTAGAACAGTTGAAAGAACGCGGTTTTTCGTTTGGTCCCGGCGGTGGCCGCCACACCTAACCCCCCTTCACGCTCTAGGTTTCGCGGCAGTATAGGCACTCAGCAACCGCTCGCTATCGATTTTCGTATAGCGCTGGGTAGTCGATAAACTCGCATGGCCCAGCAATTCCTGAATGCTCCGCAAATCCCCACCTGCACTCAATAAATGCGTGGCGAAACTATGGCGAAACGCATGCGGCGTCGCCGTTTCCGGCAGATTCAGCGCCCGGCGCAGCTGGCGCAGCCGTTTTTGAAACACCCCGGCATTCAACCGTCCCCCGCGCGCGCCAACAAAAAGCGGGTCGCCGGCCTCCAATGCAAACGGGCACGCCGCGCGATACGCCGCGATCGCCTCACCAATCACCGGCAGCAGCGGCACCTGCCGCTCCTTATCCCCCTTGCCGCGCACCACCAGCGCGGTCGTCCCTTCTGCAATCGCCCCTTGCGATAGCGATAGCGCCTCAGCGATGCGCAACCCCGCGCCGTAAAGCAGCAGTAACAGCGCCAGATCGCGCTGTGCCACCCAATCGCCCGCTGCTTCCAGGCCAGAAAGCGCCTGCTCGGCCTGCGCCGCACTCAGCGCTTTGGGCAGGCTGGCTGCGCGTTTGGGCGTCCGCAAATGCATAATCGCCGCATTCTGCACCCCTTCGCTCTTATCCAGATAGTGAAAAAAACTGCGAATCGCCGCTAAGGCCCGCGCGGTGGAGGTGGCTGAAAACCCCTCCTGCTGCCGCATCGCAAGCCAGGCCCGCGCCTCCTGCAGCGATAGCGCCGCCAGCGCCTTCTCATCCAGCGCCTCCCCGCGATGCGCCGTCATAAATGCGAAAAACGCCTCCACATCGCGCGTATAGGCGTCTAACGTCGGTGCCGCCCGCCGCTTCTCCTCACGCAGCCAGGCCTGCCACCGCGCCATATACCCTGCTATCACCGTATCTGCCATGCCTAAACACTACCTAAAATCCCTCATTTCGTCTATAGATAGCCTAAAAACAGCAAAAATATGCATTTCTTATTGACTTTCTTATATTTTTATGCCATAAATAAGGTGCATTTTTGCTATTTTGGCATAAAGAAAACAATCGGTGCCTTAGAGCCCGTTAATCGTAATTTTTGTGAGTTTTCTGTTACACGCCCTTTAAAGGGCTAGATTGGAGAAAATACAATGAAGGTGGAACAAGGTGCGGAAGCGCGCGTGCATTACGTGCTGTTTTCAGCCGACAACAAGGCTAGAATCAATTTTAGCATTGTTGAAGGCAACGAAGAAGGCAATGTGCAAGCAGACGCAGCAGCAGCGGCGGAGTTCTTCGGGCTCGAACGAGTGAAGCCGAATGGATCTGAAGCCCACCGCTCAGGATTATCCGTCTTTACGGCCGAACTCTTGGAGAGCACAGGATTTCCTGAAGGCGTGACGGTGCACGATGACCTCCAAATGACCACGGTTACCTTGGACACTGACACCACGGGCGACCTCGTTGTTTTGGTGAATCAGCACGGAAACTCCCTGTCCGTTGAGGACGTACCGGCGGAGGAGGAGTAAAACCCCTCCTCACCGATGTTTCAAGACCCCTGCCAGCAATGGCGGGGGTTTTTTCTATCCTCTTTCTTAAAAAAGTCATCTCCGCGTAGGCGGAGATCTCTCTCACCACCTAATTTAAAAGTAAAAGAGATTCCCGCCTGCGCGGGAATGACAAAAAAATATCCCTCCTCCAACTCCTCTATAATGGTCGTTATTCGTGAATCGTGAATCGTTATTGGTTTTTTTACGATTAACGAATAACGATTCACACATCACCATGCTCCTGCCGCCAATAGGCTTCGGATTGCATCTCCATCAGCCGCGAGATGGTGCGCGCGAATTCAAAACTGCCATCACCCAAGCGATACAGCTCCTCCGGCACCACCGCCGCACTACATACCAGCTTCACCCGGTGCTCATAGAGCGCATCCACCAAAATCACAAAGCGCTTCGCCGCGTTACGCTGATCCGCCCCCATCTGCGGGATATCGGTAAGCAGCAGCGTGCCAAATTCCTGCGCAATCTCCAGATAATCCGCCGAGCCGAGCGGCTGCTCGCATACGCTCGCAAAGCTGCTTTTTGCCACATCGCCACACGCCGCCTCCAGCAACACCTTGCGCCCATTCACCGTCAGCGCGCAGGGCTTTTGCGGCGCTTCCTGCGTCAATTCATCCCAGCTATTCTGTATGAACGCCGCCGCCTCATCACCGAGCGGCGTGAAATACACCGTCTCCAGATTCTGCATATGCT
>JANQQO010000042.1 GCA_028289305.1 Rickettsiales bacterium
GAGTGGTACGGTTGCAGGTAATTGCGAGAACGGTGCCACACTGACAGTAGCGGATTACCGAGCCGGTGTTAACGATGCGAAATATGTCGTGGATGCTAGCACCGAGAAGGGGGGCACTTACCGTGTGCTGACCGTGGCGACAGGTGAAGTGAGCCGTGTAGCGATGGATGAGCTGGATGTGACGGATAATGGCCGCGTGGTGATGATTCGTACCAGTGGTAGTACCGCTGCGCAGGATGCGTTCAAAATCAAAAAACCAACACGGCTGAACTATTGTAACGTTGATTAACACGCTTTCTTAGGGGGAGGCTTTAAAGGGGTCGCTTCGGCGGCCCCTTTTTTTCGTGATTCGTTAATGGTTATTCGTTAATGGTTAATCGTTATTGGTTAATGGTTATTCGTTAATAGTTTCTCATGTCATTCCTGCCTCCACCATCATCAATCTGCAAAAGAGATCCCCGCCTTCGCGGGGATGACAAACGACGATTAACGATTAACGAATCACGAGTAACGATACACCTAGATTTCGCCTTTTCTTTTGTTTAGTAGCGGCTTATGTTAGCGCTCTTATGACCGAGACACCGATTATTATTGCACTGCCTAAGGGGCGGATTTTGCGCGAGCTGGAGCCGCTATTCTCTATGGTGGACTTAACGCCTGAAGCGAGTTTTTATGATGAACATTCGCGTGCGTTGATGTTTGAGACGAATCACCCGGGGGTGCGGCTGATTCGCGTGCGGAGTTTTGATGTGCCGACATTTGTGGCCTATGGTGCCGCGCAGCTGGGCATTGCCGGGAGTGATGTGCTGGAGGAACAGGAATATCCAGGCCTCTATGCGCCGCTGGATTTGCAGATTGGTCAATGCCGCATGTCGGTGGCGGCGCTAAAAGAACAGGCGGGGGATAAAGCATTTTTACAGGCCAGCCATGTGCGGGTGGCGACCAAATACCCGAATATTACGGCAAAACATTTTGCGACGCATGGCATGCAGGCGGAGTGTATTAAGCTGAACGGGGCGATGGAGCTTGCGCCGTCGCTGGGCTTGTGTGATCGTATTGTCGATTTGGTGAGTACGGGTGCTACGCTGAAGGCGAATGGCTTGGTGGAGACCGAAGAGATCATGCAGGTATCGTCGCGCTTGATTGTGCATCGCGGAGCGTTTAAAACACGAGAGGGAGAGGTGCAGCACTGGGTAAGTGCGTTTCAAGAGGCGGTGAATGGCAAAAACCATTGAAGTATTGAATGACGATGCGTTAGACGCGCTGCGCGAGCGTATGCAGGTGTTGCATGCGCCTAATCCGGATGTGCAGAAACGCGTGGCGGAGATTATCGCCGATGTGCGCGAGCGCGGGGATGATGCGCTGCTCGCCTATACCCAGAAATTTGACCATATTGGGCTGACGGATGCGGATTTACGGGTGACGCAGACCGAGATTGATGATGCGTATGCTTCCTGTGATGAGGAATTACGCGATGCGCTGCATCTGGCGGCGACGCGTATTGAGGCGTATCATTATCGGCAAATGCCGGAGGATTTGCTCTATGCTGATCGTGAAGGAGTAGAGCTGGGCTGGAAATGGAGCCCGGTGGATGCGGTGGGCGTGTATGTGCCGGGTGGTAAGGCGGCGTATCCGAGCACGGTGTTGATGAACACGATCCCTGCGCGCATTGCAGGGGTATCGCGTATTGTAATGGTGACGCCGGCGCCGCATGGTGAGCTGAACCCGCTGGTA
>JANQQO010000048.1 GCA_028289305.1 Rickettsiales bacterium
CAGTGGGTGATGGGGAATTCCTATTGCTGCGGAGAACCGGGCCGGTTTTATGATGCGGTAGAAGCGATGCGCTGGTGGTGTAGCGCGGCGAAAAAGGGCTATGCGCCAGCACAGCTGGCTTTGGGGCGGATTTATGAGAATGCGTATAAGATTACTGCCTTCCCGATTCCTAAAAATGATGTGCGCGCCTATGTGTGGTATCGCGTGGCGGAGGAGGCTGGGCAGGCCGAGGCGGGGGAGCAGCGGCGCTATCTAGAGCAATATATGACCGAGGCGCATTTAGCGCAGGCGGAAGCGCTGTTGCCGCATTGGCCGGATATGCGCTGTGTGCCGGCGCAGGAGCCAAAGGGGCCGTGGAATAATTTCGGAGCAACGGAATGAAGCGGGTTTGGGCGCTAGCGCTGTGTTTGCTGCTGGTGGGGTGCCCGGGTGCGACAACGATTCCCGCCATGGCGGTGATGGGGTATGATCAGACCGGCAAGCGGGCGCGCTTGGAAAAATGGGCGGAAGGCGGGGATGTCTATGCGCAATATGATTTGGCGCGCTCCTATTGTTGCCGTCAGCTCGAAGGGGAGCTTGATGCTAAGAAATCGCTAAAATGGCATTGCGCGGCGGCGAAGAATGGGCATAGCAAGGCACAGCTCTATTTAGGCAAGCTGTATCAGGGGCTGGAAGGATTGCGCGGTGTGGAGATTGAGCAGGATTTAGCGCGGGCGCAGATGTGGTATACGCTGGCGAGCCGGCGCGGCTTGGCGGATGGGAGTACGCATCAGAAAAATCTGGCGGAGGAGCTGGGCGCGGGGCAGAAAGAGACGGTTGCGGGGCTGCTCGCGGTGTGGAAAACCGTGCCGTGTGGGGTAGAGTGAGGCATTAGGCATTAGGCATTAGGCATTAGGCATTAGGCATTAGGGGGAAGAGGCGCTGCGAGGATGTGACGATGCGGAGATGCGAAGAACGTCATCCTCACCGAGCGTAAGCGAAGATGGGGATCCAACGTGCCTTACTGTATGCCTGGATCCCCATGTCACGATTTTTGCTAAAAGGGCAAAAATCCTGCCATGAGGATGACGGGGAGAAAGGCTCTCAGAATTTAGATTTCAGGTTTTAAATAGGAAAACGCGCGGAAATAAGGCAAAAAAGAACCCCGCGCTAGCTCGGGGTTCTTGGGGTTATCTGTAAGAATGTAGTCTGCAGAGGACTCCTTTCTATTTCTAACGCGCTCGGACATAGCTAAAGCTAACGACACTTCATCCGAACCCACATAATCGCACGAGAACGTTCCCGTGCGTAAAACCCAAAAGGGATCCCCCGTGCTAGTGCGGGGGAAAGTGTGGTCAGATAGCTGTATCGGAGAAAACTAGCACCCTTTAGGCCTCTTATGGGCGCGAAGTCCTAAGGGTATCTCCACAACTATCTGATAAACATAGCAAGATGGGTGTTGCACATCTCACTATGTAGGATGCAAAAAACAATCCAATGAAATCCCTTACTTTATAGCATATGGGGGTGGGGGTGTCAATATATAACTATAAATTAATGTTATTACAGTGTAGAAATATAGCGCTATATAACAATAGGATGATAGGGCAGATAAATATCTGTTAAAATAGGTGTTTTTCAGGGGTGATAGCGGAAAATGGGCAAAAAAGAACCCCTGCGTTAGTCAGGGGCTGGGTGTTAAAGGGATAGTTCAGACAGCTGTTACGTATATTCGAGCTAACGACCTACTCCAGGGCAGGAGGATGCCTTGGGATTCTCGAATCAGCTATCTACCCTAAGCAACACGTAGTATTCAAGAGAGGGAATGCCTACGCGTAGGATTGATACAATCAAAATCCAATGAATTGCTCCCTTTATAGCACAATGGGGGTAGAAAAGCAAGATATAACTTTAAAAATATGTGCTTTTTGCTGCTATTTTGAAGCGGGATCACGCTTTTTTTTGTGGCCTGCCTCCGCGTGTCATGCTTTTTACAAAGGGGCAAAAACCACGCCACGCGAAGGCAGGGATGGGATACATAGCTTGGTAAATGGTGAGGTGAGATAGTGAGTATGCTTAGTTATTCACCATCAACTATCGCCCCATAGCCATTACGTGACTACCGTGTGCTGAGCAGGGGGCTCCAGGCCGGGTCGGAGGCTTCCTCGGGCGTTTTTATCTCGCGCTCGTTATAGCCGGTGAGGTCGATGGAATAGAGGCGGACAATGCCCTGGCGGTTTTTACGGCCGCGTT
>JANQQO010000095.1 GCA_028289305.1 Rickettsiales bacterium
AGTGTAGCAGTAGGACTGGCATATGAGCTGCAGCGTGTGGAGGCATTGCCGCATGAAGTGCATGATATGCCGCTTGATTGGGTGGTGACGGAGAAGCAGGCTTACCGATTTGAGAGAGGGGCGTCATGAGGATATTGCTGTGCGGAGATGTGGTGGGTAGTGCCGGCCGGGAAGCGGTGACGCAGCACATACCGGATTTGCGGAAGCGGCTGGGACTGGATTGCGTGGTGGTGAATGGTGAGAATGCCGCGGGCGGATTTGGTGTGACCAAGAAAATATGTGACGGGTTTATGGCGGCCGGTGCGGATGTGATCACCGGTGGGGATCATATTTTTGACCAGAAAGAGACGGCGTCTTTTATTGGGCAATATCCGACCTTGTTGCGGCCAGCGAATTTTCCGGAGAAAGTGCCGGGCAAGGGGGTGTATCTATTTACCACTGCGGAGGGCAAGACGGTGTTGGTGCTGCATCTACTGGCGCAGCTATTCATGAAATATAGTCTGGATTGCCCGTTTGCGAAGGCGACGGCGATTTTGAATGATTACCGTTTGGGCAAGACGGTGGATGCGATTGTGGTCGATTTTCATGGTGAGGCGACCTCAGAAAAAATGGCGATGGGCCATCATTTAGATGGGAAAGTTTCGCTGGTGGTGGGCAGTCATACGCATGTTCCAACGGCGGATACGCAAATATTGCCGGGGGGCACGGCGCTTCAGACCGATGCGGGGATGTGCGGCGATTATAATTCGGTGATTGGGTTTAACCCTAAGATTCCGCTGAAAGGATTTGTGGACAAGATGAAGACAGAGCGCTTGCAGCCTGCAGAGGGCGAGGCGACCTTGTGTGGCGTGTGTGTGGAGACGGATGATGCCACAGGATTGGCGAAGCATGTAGCGCCGGTGCGTGTGGGTGGGCGACTTGCGCCACAACTGCCGGATTGGATATAGGAAAGGCTTTATTCGCGTAGCTAAAGGCGATAAAATGCGAACGTGATTGTGAACATAGGTGGATGGCGGCATGGCAGGGCATTCCAAATTTGCAAATATCAAACATCGTAAAGGTGCGCAGGATAAAAAGCGTGCGAGTGCGTTTACCAAGGTGACGCGTGAGATTATGACCGCAGCGAAGCTCGGCGGTGGTGACCCGAATTTTAACCCGCGGCTGCGCAATGCGATTATCGCGGCGAAGGCGGTGAATCTGCCGAAGGATAAGGTGGAGAACGCGATTAAGAAGGGAACCGATCCGGGTAGTGCGGAGGCGTATGATGAGATGCGGTATGAAGGTTATGGACCGGGTGGTGTGGCGTTTATCGTGGAGGTGCTGACCGATAATCGTAATCGTTCGGCGTCGGATATTCGGAGTATTTTGAGCAAGGCTGGCGGATCGCTGGGCGAAAGTGGTAGCGTGACCTTTATGTTCGAGCAGGTGGGATTGGTGCAATATCCGGCCGCGGCGGCTGAGGCGGATGCGGTGTTTGAGGCGGCGCTGGAAGCGGGTGCGTCTAATTGTGAATCGGATGAGGATCTGCATGAGGTGACGTGTGAGCCAGATGCGTTTAGCGAGGTAGCAGCCGCGCTAGAGCAGAAATTTGGTGATCCAGAAACGGCGAAGCTTTCCTGGAAAGCGCGGGAGCCTGTTGTGATTGATGATGAAGAAAAGGCGCGGAAGATTCTGGCGCTTATCGATACGTTAGAAGAGCATGATGACGTACAGCAAGTGTGTTCGAATGGTGATGTTGCGGATGCGCTTGTGGAGAAACTGGCGAGCTGATCGCAGGTAAATAGGAAAGGCGCTTATGGTGCGCATACTTGGCATTGACCCGGGCCTTCGGACAACAGGCTGGGGCGTGGTGGCCGCAGAAGGACATGCGGTGTCGTATGTGGCGTGTGGGCAGGTGGTGACGGAGGAAGCTGCGCCCTTGGCAGTGCGGCTCTTAACCTTACAGCAAGCAGTGAATGAGGTGGTGACGCGCTATCAGCCAGATACGGCGGCGATTGAGGAGACATTTGTGAATAAAAATGCGTTATCCTCGCTGAAGCTTGGGCATGCGCGTGGGGCGCTGATGTTGACGGTTTCGCTTGCTGGGGTGGCGATAAGCGAATATGCTGCTACGCAGGTGAAAAAAACCATTACCGGTGTGGGACGCGCAGAAAAACAGCAGATGATAACCATGGTGCAGCATTTATTGCCCGGCGCGGAGATTGCGGGTGCGGATGCGGCGGATGCGCTGGCCGTGGCGATATGCCATGCGACCCATGCGGCGGTAGGTGCGCGGATTGAAGAGGCGGTATCATGATTGGGAAATTGACCGGGCGGATTGATAGTGTGGCGGATAATACGCTGATTCTCGATGTGGGCGGTGTGGGGTATGTGGTGTTTTGTTCCGCGCATACGCTGCGGCAGCAGCCTGGTGTGGGCGAGGCAGCGCAGCTATTAATTGAGACGCATGTGCGCGAGGATCACATTCATCTATATGGATTTGCTAGCGCCTTGGAGCGCGAATGGTTTATCACGCTTACCGGAGTGAATGGTGTGGGGACGCGTATGGCGCTAGCGATTCTTTCGGTACTGACGCCCTCGCAGCTGATGACCGCGATTGCAGCGCAGGATAAGGCGGCACTGACGCAAATAAGCGGGGTAGGGCCAAAGCTTGCGGACCGGTTGTTGACCGAGCTAAAAAATAAGGCGAACACAGTGGTGCCGATAGAAGAGGGCGTTGCAGGCAAGGCTGTGGCGGAAGCGAGTGAAGAGGGTGCGGTGGCAGATGCGGTCTCGGCGCTGACGCATCTGGGCTATAACCGTAGCGATGCGTATACCACGATTCAGAAAATTGCACGGCAGCATAGCGGTGGCACGGTGGAGGTGCTGATTCGTGAAAGCCTGAAAGAGTTGGCGTCATGAGCACAGAACGGCTTACCACAGCAGAAAGCACGGAAGAGGATGCGGCAGAAGCAGGCTTAAGGCCACTGGCGCTGGAGGATTTTATTGGTCAGCGTCAGGTGAAGGAGAACCTACGCGTGTTTGTCGATGCTGCGGTGCAGCGCGGGGATGCGCTGGATCATGTATTGTTGCACGGACCGCCGGGGCTTGGAAAAACAACGCTGGCGCAGATCGTAGCGCGTGAGATGGGGGTGAATTTTAAGGCGACCGCGGGGCCGATTCTTTCCAAAGCCGGTGATTTGGCGGCGATTCTGACGAATTTGCAGGCGCATGATGTGTTGTTTATCGATGAGATTCATCGCCTGAACCCAATTGTGGAAGAGGTGCTCTATCCGGCGATGGAGGATTTTAAGCTGGATTTGATTATTGGCGAAGGGCCAGCAGCGCGCTCGATTCGTATTGATTTGCCGCCGTTTACGCTGGTGGCGGCAACGACACGGCTGGGCCTGATCGCCAACCCGCTGCGTGACCGTTTTGGCATTCCGTTGCGGCTGGATTTTTATACAGCAGAGGAGTTATGCGCCGTGTTACACCGCGGGGCAACCATTTTGCAGGCGGTGCTGACCGATGATGGGGCAGAGGAGATTGCACGGCGTTCACGCGGCACGCCGCGGATTGCGGTGCGGCTGTTAAAGCGCGTGCGGGATTTTGTTTCTGTGGCAGGCGCGACGGAGATTACAGCAGTGCTTGCAGATCAGGCGCTAGGGAAATTAGAGGTGGATCACGCGGGGCTGGATAGCGCAGATCGGCGGTATTTGCGGTTTATCGCAGAGCATTATGCTGGCGGGCCGGTGGGGATTGATACGATTGCCGCGGGGCTTTCTGAACAGCGGGATGCGCTAGAGGAAACCATCGAGCCGTATTTGATTCAGAACGGTTTTGTGCAGCGCACACCACGCGGGCGGGCGCTCACTAAGGCGGCATTCGCACATATCGGGCTTGCGGCACCAGAAGCGGCAGAGGCGCTATCGCTGCTTGAAGGTGCAGAGGCAGAAGACGTGGCGGTGGATACATGAGCTATCACTTTCCTATACGTGTATATTATGAAGATACGGATGCGGGTGGGGTGGTGTATTACGCGAATTACCTGAAATATGCAGAGCGGGCGCGGACGGAAGTGCTGCGTGAGATTGGGATTGAGCAATCGGCATTGCGCGCGGAGCATCAGCTGTTATTTGTGGTGCGCTCAGTGGATATGGAGCTTAAAAAGCCGGCGTATTTGGATGA
This sequence comes from Rickettsiales bacterium, assembly GCA_028289305.1. Classification (GTDB taxonomy): domain Bacteria; phylum Pseudomonadota; class Alphaproteobacteria; order Rickettsiales; family JANQQO01; genus JANQQO01. The sequence goes on from JANQQO010000095.1 coordinate 4,168, forward strand.
TGAAGTGACGGTGGATACGCATATTTGGCGGGTGTCGGGCGCGAGCTTGGAGATGATGCAATCGATTCGGCGCGGGGAAGAGGTGTTGGTGGAGGTGAGTGTGAAGATTGCGTGTATTACCACGGATTTTCACCCGGCACGGATTCCCGGCGAGATACGCGAAAAATTCGCCACGCAGGAGTGAGTAATAATGCGTGTTATTGTTGTATTGGCTGTGCTTATTGTCGCTGTTCCTGCGGTGGCTGAGGAGGAAGTGGGGCGGTGTACGGCGCTCTATGATCGCATGATACGCGCTGTGGAGCAGATGAATAGCTGCTTTGACCATACGGATTGTATTGCACCGTTTATTGGCTGTCCGCTGGGATGCGGCACGCCGGTGAATAAACACGCTGACTTGGAATTACTGCGTTTGATGCATAAGGATTATGGCCGGGAATGTGAGGCTTGTGTGTATCAATGTTCCGGGCAGCTACGCGCGCTAGACTGCGTGGAGGGGCGCTGCGTGATGGATTTTTCTGACCCCCACCAGAAGCGCTAAGCTCACTATCTGCCTATGCTGTTTTACAGAGCTACGGCAGCGTTCGCCAACCGCTTCTTGCCTCCCCCGCAAGCAGGGGAGGGATTCTTGCTAGTACGAACAGATGGCTTCGGCACGCTTGATCGCCACAGTGACCATCGCTGCATCGAGCTGTTCGTAATTGCGCAGATCGCTTAAGAATTTATCAAAGCGGGTGAGTTGTTTTTGGTTTTGCTGTTCCCAGTTGTGCAACGCACCATCGCAGTTATCACTTTTACACGCGCATTTGATGACTTCAGCAGTGAGGCGCATTTGCTGGTCGTATAAATCTTCGAACAGGGTTTGGTGAGAGAGTTTTTCCCAATAGGAATTGGAGGCTAAGCTTTCGATGGAGGCGCGCAGCCATTCAAAGCCAAGGCGGGTGCCGAGTGCATAATACACTTCGCCGACAATATGGATGGGCAAGGTGCCAGAGCGCGTGACCTGGATGATATCAACAGCAGAGGCAAGGACTTGCAGGCGGGAGATATCATGCGCCAGTTTTTTCGGTACGTTATGATTGAGGTATTTTTTGAGTGTTTTGTCGCAGGCATGTTTGAGCGAAGGAGACATGACCTCATCAAGCACAGAGCGAAGCGTATCAACACCGGGGCCAAAGCGCTTCACCAGGCCTTCAACATCGAGTGGCTGTGGGGAGTTGCGCAGTAGCCAGCGGGTGACGCGTTCGACTAATTGTTTGGCTTCTAAGAACATCCGTACCTGGATTTCAACGGGGACTTTGCCGCCGAGGGATTCGATTTCAGACCATAAGGGGCGCAGGGTGAAGGCATCCCGCACGATGGTATAGCCACGGGCGACATCGCAGCCTTTGACACCGGTATCTTCCTGCAAGCGGAAGAAGAACTTAGCACCGACGCGGTTGACGATGCTGTTACTCATGATGGTGGTGATGATCTCACGCCGTAGTTCGTGTGAGGTGATGTCTTTGCTGAAGCGCTGCTGCATCACTTTGGGGAAATAGAGCTGCAGATCGTTCAGGAAGTAGGTTTCGTCGGGTAGGTTAGACTGGATGAGGTCGGAGAAGACCGCGATTTTGCTATAGCCTAAGAGTACCGATAGTTCAGGCCGGGTGAGGCCTTGCTTTAAGCCTTGGCGGAGTTGCAGCGCCTCGTCATTAGGGAGAAACTCGACCTTGCGATCCAGATCGACCTGCTCTTCGAGCGTGTGGATGAGGCGGATTTGCTGCTCAATGAGTTCATGGCCTTGCTGTTCGGCGATAGTGATGGCCTGGGTTTGCAAGATATTATCACGCAGGACGAGTTCGGCGACCTCGTCGGTCATGTCTGCGAGCAGGGTATCGCGGGCTTTTTGTGAGAGTTTTTTGTTCTCAACAGCGTGGTGCAGGGCGATTTTGATGTTTACTTCATGGTCAGAGCAATCCACACCGGCGGAGTTATCAATCGCATCAGTATTGAGGCGGCCTTTGTTTAAGGCGTATTCAATACGGCCCAGTTGGGTGGCGCCGAGATTGCCGCCCTCACCAAAGATTTTACAGCGCAACTCTTTCCCGTTGACGCGCACGGCGTCATTGGCTTTATCGCCGACTTCTTCATGGGTTTCGTTTTCGGCTTTGATATAAGTGCCGATACCGCCATTCCACAGCAAATCTACCGGGGCAGAGAGCAGCGCATGGATGAGTTCATCCGGGGTGACGGCGTTTTTCTGGATATCGAGGACTTGCTTGATGTGTTTATTGAGCGGGATGGATTTAGCGCTACGATCAAACACGCCACCGCCGGTGGAAATGAGTTTGTTGTTATAATCTTTCCAGGTGGAGCGCGGTAGGCGGAACAGGCGCTGGCGCTCTTTATAGCTGGTGGCGGGATTGGGGTTAGGGTCGATGAAGATGTGCAGATGATTAAAGGCGCCGATGAGGCGGATCTGCTTGGAAAGTAGCATACCGTTGCCGAATACGTCGCCAGACATATCGCCGATGCCGACGCAGGTGAAGCCTTGCTTCTGGCAGTCTATGCCCATTTCCATGAAATGGCGCTGCACGGAAACCCAGGCACCGCGGGCGGTGATGCCCATCTTTTTGTGATCGTACCCGGCAGAACCGCCTGAGGCAAAGGCGTCATCGAGCCAGAAGCCGTATTCCGCTGCGAGCGCATTGGCGGTATCGGAGAAGGTGGCGGTGCCTTTATCTGCGGCGACGACGAGATAAGGGTCATCTTCATCGTGGCGGACAACTTCTTTGGGTGGGATGGTTTTGCCTTTGACGATATTGTCGGTGATATCCAGCATGCCGCGCAGGAAAATTTGGTAGCAGGCGATGCCTTTTTGTAGGAATTCGTCGCGGTCTTTCGGCAGGGTGCCTTTTACCACAAAGCCGCCTTTGGAGCCGGTG
>JANQQO010000098.1 GCA_028289305.1 Rickettsiales bacterium
CTGAAAATCGGTGGTGGTACCATCACCCACACCAATCTGCTCCGCCTCACCTTGATAATCACTCCAATCCTTGAAGCGAAATGCCACTGCTTTACCGCGGCGAGCACGGAAAAAGGCAATCAAGTTTTGCCATTGCGATTCTTGCTTAATGCCGGAAGCCACATTGTAACGTGCACGCGATTGCTGCCAGTTACTATTGCGCTGCTCATGCCCAGAAAAAGTACTGACAATATCCGTTGAAAACATCGGGCCACCGGTGGCTCCATAGGAGATATCGGTGGGAAACTGAATCTCTTCAAAATCTTGCATTCTTATATTCTGGTGTGTATCTGTCGTTATGTTGAACAATGCAGAAAACTCTAACTAACCACATCCCCATTAATTACAGAGACTTTAAATGCAAATTGGTACCACCATTGCCGTTGCCGTTCTGGCAATTGTCGCTTTGATATGCTTTAAATTTATCAGTGTATTGCTGCGCAGGGAGGAAAAGGCAAAAGTCGAAAGATTTTTATTTGAATTATACTGTGTGGAGATACTCATAGATTTTTTTGACCCCAGAATACCCTTCAGAGAAGGACCGCACAAAGCTCTCAACACTGATATGTTGTGCACCCTCTTTACGAATACCAATTACGCACCCTCATCCACCGAGCAGTATCTTAGAGATACAGGCCAGCTTGAAGAAGATGCATTAGTGAGGATCGCCCTGAAGCAGTTTTCTTTAGAGAGTAATTTCGTTGGTGTGTATTCTGGCGGTACGGAATTAGAACCAGAAAAACTACCAATTATCGATGATTGTCGTAAACATATAGATGAACTGAGAGCCTCCTATACTAACAAGACCGTACCTTATGAAATTGCCAAACGAGAAATGGAATACCTAGAAAGGCAGATTCTGAGACTTATGGATTGCTAGTCACAAATTCCTCCTTGCACGCTCCACAGATCGTGCCATATCTGCCACGATCTGTCCCTGACTCTTGCGGAAGCTATGCACATCCGGCGTTTGGATGTGCATGTTCACGGTCACCGGAGCAGAAGCCATGGAGTTAGGTATAATGTTGAGAGGGGCGTTACCCGCCATGGCCAACTCCGGTCCGTTTTCGCCGACCACGCCAAATTGACCAGGCTTCAGCGTACCACCCTCAGCAAAGAAACCACCAAAAATACTACCCAGCCCACCAAACAATCCAGAAAGTGACTTTTCAGATCCAATAATGCCAATATCCCGTAAGGCAAACCTGATCAGTGTTTGGTTAATGTCTGAAAGAATGCTTCGTGAAAAACTTCCAAAGCTGCTAAACCTACCACCAATAACATCCAACGCACTTACCATATCATCTTCGATCTTCCCTCCAAGCTTCTCAAAATCTTTTTCGATAGAATCGGTAGTTTCTTGAGATTTTTCCCTTAAACGATCTTGTGCTTGCTCAACGGGTGTAACATTTTCGAATAACGCATTAACACTCGCCGTTTTACGATTCATGGATGCCACTAATGTATCGGCACTATTTTTTAATACGGCATCCAAATTCTGGTTAAAGGCCTCAGCACGCACAAGCGCCTTATCAAAGGCATTGCCCATCGCATCAAGCAAACCGTTTTCCAGTGCGGCGCGGGTGTTTTCAAACGATACCCCACCCAGCGGATCTTCAATAAATGCAGCCAGGTCTTTGCCCAGCGCCTCAAAACGCGCAGAGATGGTTTCGCCAAAGGCGTTAAAAGCACGGCCCACACCCTTGAATACAGCAATAAACAGATTGCCGAATTTGATCACCTCGGCAATGATCGCCTTGAAGCCCACCTTAAACAGTGGAATAGCGGCAGTGATACCCTCGGCCACCCATTTGATGGCATCGGCCACCGCCTGCAAAATATCGGTCAGGCCAGCATCACCAATGGCTTTGACCAGTTTGGAAAATGCATCGCCCATGTTCGATAATGAAACATTGAGCGTGTCGGCTTGCTCTTCCATCGCACCGGCGAATTGCACCTCGCCGATCGAGCGCAGGAAGTCCTCAATCTCCTTCGCATTCTTACCCACCGTGGTGCTGACACCTTGGAAGGTGAAGGTAACCTGATCGCCCTGGCTTTTGGCTTTGATACCAAACTCCTTCAGGCGCTCGAACTCACCGGTGGTGGCATCGGCCACCGCCTCAATCATCTGATTGAGGCTTTTGCCCATGGCCACGGCAGTGTTGCCGTAAGAGGTGAGCGCTTCTTCAGATGGATTCAGGCCCAGCGCCTTCAGCTTGATAAAGGCATCGGTCACTTCCTCCAGCTGGAAGGGTGTGGTGGCCGCAAATTCCTGAATAAAAGCAAACGCAACTCCGGCTTTTTCAGCTGATCCTGTCACCGTCCGCAGAGAGGCTTCCAGTTTCTCAAATTTAGTGATAACATCCACCACCTGTTTGCCGACAAAGGCCGTGGCAAACAAACCACCCAGACGATTCAAGCCTCGTCCGAGCTTGGAAAAACGTCGATCCATGTTATCCACGCCCTGGCCAATCTGGGCGAAGGTTTTCTGCGTTTTATTTACGGCACGGATGACAAATTCTGCACTACCGAATCTTGCCATGGTGTTTACTCATTTGTTCAGATTGAAGTTCGAAAAAAGCGACCCATTCCATGAATTGCTGCGGTGACATGGCTTCAATCTCAGCCAAAGGCCGAGAAAGTCGCCATGCCAGCGCTAGTTGGTTTCTGCGGGTTGGGTCGCGCCGGAGTTTCCCTTATGGGTCTCCATGTCGCCGAAGAAATGCGCCTCGATGCGCTCGGCGATACGGGACACCACTCTACAATCTGCCTGATTCATCAACTTCTCACGATCATTCAAATGGAACAAACGTTTTCCATTCCTGTCTTGAGCCTTGATCACAACGATATTGGCGGCCTGTTCGATATTACTGGCTTTTTTACCCGCCATCCTGTGCATCATATTTAGTTCCGCCATCGTCATCGCCGGAATGTGCATTTCTAATGGACCGCTCTCATCCCCCCATTCCGGGACGCAGATGACTAGTTTCTTTTGTGCTTCATAATGAGCAGTAACACGATTAATAACACTCATAGTTTTTACCTCTAGCTTACGGTTTGTTCAGTTAATGCGCCGGTACCTTCAAAGCTGAACGAAGCTTCCACCAACCCATCAAATGAGGCGTTGTACGAAATAGATTTAACAATCGCGTCACCACTCCAATAGGTGGCATCGGAGTCATCTCCTTCCGGATACAAATTCAGCGTCACCGTTGCTCCGGCGGTAAGTGCGCCCTGACCCATAGTGTCGGTTTCGTCCCAGAAACCTTCAAAGCTGCCAGACCACCCTTTAATAGTAGCCTGCATTTTACGCCATTCTGTACCGATGATGGATGCGTCCACGGTGTCTGAAATAACTTCCATAGACCATGATTTGATTTCAGCGACTTGGTTCGATCCAATAAAGACCTTACCCTCGCTACCAGCGTGAGTTGCCATAGTTTTTCTCCTAGTTTTGATTGATTGTAAAAAAGGGCAGCCCGAAAGGACCGCCCTTAAACATGAGCAACTGATCTGGAGGCTAGATCAGCGTTTGTGGCTCATGTTCCTTCACGGTGTAGCGCACCGAAAAAGCCAGTATTGCAACCGCTATGGGTCGCTCTCCATCATCGGAGAATTGTGTTTCTGTGGTATCGAGGGTGATGTCTTTCACTAACCCGCCCAATGTCGGGTCAGCCGCAATCAATTTCTCAGCTTCCAGTGCTAGGAAATCCGTTTCCATATCTACATTCCCCCTGGCCTTAACGTAAGCTTCTACCACAATCACTAATGCACGCTGCTGCGTGCGCGGATAGGATATGGATTGCTCTTCTACAGCTTCTTGTTTGGTATACACCAACAAGGCCGGTAGTTTTGTATCGTCTAACGGGTAGACGCGCGCCTCAAACACGTTGCTGCCTGCCGCTGTGTTGTTTTTCAGCAACCCAATAACCGCATGCCTTATCTCTGTCCGTGCGTGATTCATCCTAATTCCTGGAGTATTAATTCTATCATACCTTCATTATCTGGCCTCACCACCACCACTTCATAGGTAATATCATCCACTAAAACAAAGTCACCGCATGTGGCACGAGGTACATCTACTGACCGCACGGTAAGCACAGGACTAGAAACCACCACATCTACTGTTTCACCACCTGTTAGCTCAGAAAAATTCTGAAACATTCCTTTGATAAGACTAAGTGTATGCCCCTGATGCGAATAGAGTATGTCACGTCCATCCAGTGCTTGCAGGAGCGCCAAATCACGCTCCTGCATGTCATCGATGAATGCCATAGTTACAGACCCATATTTAAGAGGATTTTCACATTGGCATCACCGGATGCCGCAGCTTCTGCCGCCACACCAACAATGGTATTACCCGATGCGGTGGTGGTCAGGTTGCTATTGGTGGTATTCCAATAGAGCTTTTGTCCCTGGGTTGCTGTCCCGGAAGCTTTCGGAACGCTGAACACACCAGAAACATGCACTGCTCCGGTTTTGCCATCGGCAATATCGGTTTTTGCCACACCACCGATCGCACCGATCAGCACGAAATCGCCGGATTTGATATCACTTCCGGAGGCGGTATAATGGAGGGCTTTGCCCTCTTGAACAAAGTTAGTAGCCATAAGATTCTCCTTTAATTTTAGGCATTAAAAAAGCAGCCCGAAGGCTGCTTCATCGCGGTTATGAAAATGCGTACGCTTAGTGTTTACGCGCCTGGGTTCTTATACATGGTGCGATATTCCAAAGGCGCGGCTGCTGCATCAATGCGCACTTTGTATTCCACACCGTCAATCGTCCAGCCATCTTGCTGATCGAGGAACGGTGCAGCCACACCATCAAGATACCCTACCTCGATTGTGTCAAAACGGTTAGGGTCCGCTAATAAGTACCATGCACTCAGTGAATCCTCATCCAAACGTGCATCCACAATTACTTCTGCAGCATTTCGTACGGGGTTAGGCTTGTTACTGTTAATCTGACCAGGATCTGTTTCTGATACCATCAATACCCGTGCTGTATCCTCTAATGCTGCAGGTACAACAAGGAAAGATGGACGAATATTAAGAGTTGCTTTACCGTCTTTCTGAGTACGCATAGCCGTGCGTGCTGCGCCAACATTAACCGCCGTAATAGCACCACCATTTTTTGCGGTATTCTTATGTGTAGCTGCTTCAAATAAAGGGAGACTGTCTGACATCAGAGGATTTTCTGTCAGAATCGCAAACACCAGATCACCCACGGTACGGGCAGCAGCGCGGCCCATCTTGCGCGGGATATCGGTGAATGCGCTCAAGTCATCGTTGATGATAGCCTGACGGGAAATGCTGAACAGCTTGCCATAAGTAGCCAGCGTGATTGGCTCACCACGTTCACCGATGGTGCCATGTTTGAACTCACCACCTTCTTTCACTTCTTCAAGTGTATCAAATACACCCATGCCCACACGTTTATGGGTTTTGAAGTCAGAAAGGTTGCCAGTGCGAGTAAACCGGCTAAAGACTTCCTCAGCTTCTTCATATCCGCGCAACATAGCTTTACGTGCATTATTTTCCAGAATTTGCGGATAGTCACTGGATCCATGCGTAAAGGCTCGGCCTGCCAACTCACGCTTATCCATACGCTGGGTATTGATGCCACGCAGCTCTAATGATTTGCGCGCCATTTCCAGTAAGGTATAGCCCATTAGTTCGGTAGGTTTGGTGTCCTTTTCCGCAATACCGGCGCGGAAGGCAATCGCATCCTCAGCGGCACGCGAAAACTTCTCCACATCCGTTTCACCCATTTCCACACGCACATTATTGGCGGCAGGCGCTTCTTTTGCACCCATCGCATCCAACAATAATTTACGTGCTTCATGGATATCAATTTCTGGATCGTCCAGGCATTGATCACGCAGCTTGTCGAAATCATCGTAGCTTTCAAATAAACCACGAATCTTCGTGCGGCGTTGTTTTTCGTTTTCCAGTGCTCGTTTTGCACCTTCATCCATGGCGTCATTGAGCACCTCATCAAGATTTACCTCTTGGGTACGCTCCGGTGCCTCTTTTGCTTTCTCAGGCATAGGTTTCTCCTTTTGGTTAGGTTGGGGTTGAGAAGAGAGGGCCGAATCATCACGATTCAGTTCCTCGGCACTCCGACCAACCCCAACAGTGGGATCAGCAGGAATATCGACCAGCGATATCTCCATCGGTGTCCAGCTGGTAACCCGATACAGATCTGGTTTATCTTCATGTTCTTCCTGCAGCTTGCGCTCATTGATGCGGTAGGCCACAGAAACATTACGCAGAATGCCATCACGCACATCCTGCCAGAAGCCTTCCACTTCATCGCGTTTGCTTAAGCGAATTTCAGCATGGCCACGTCCATCTTCCAGCCAGGCACGTTCCACCACACCAATGCGGCTGCCACGCTCGGCGCGATCATGGTTATAAAGCACCGGTGCTGAATTATTCAGACGTTCCAGATCAACTTCACTGCGCTCATGGCCCAGCACTTCAACCCATGCATCGCTGAAAAAACTCTGGCGTGTTACCGGTTCTTCAGAAGAAAAAGAAAGCCGCACTAGGCGGCTCTCTTCATCAACAATGGACTCACGCGTTAAATCAATTGTCCTTGTCAGCATTTCCGGATTCTTCTTCTCCGGATTCTTTGTCTGCTTCTTGCTCGTTTTCTTTGTCATCGGATTCTCCTTGGGTTTCGTTAAATAGTGAAAGTTGCTGCCCACCATTACTGGTGGTGAAAGTCAGGCCAGCTTCATTTTCTTCCTCGCGTTCTTGCTTAATTTGCTCAAACACATCCTGTGGATTACCACCACGCTCACGGATAACCTGGGCGCGGGACTTAAAGCCGGATTGCACCATCTTCTCTTCAGCAACAGCTTCTTTTTGTGGATCAATCCATGGCATGATCGGGCCTTGGAAACCGGCTTTTTTCAAGGTGCGCGGGTTAATCTCATTTTGTGGCACCTTCAGCTGGCCGGAAAGTACAGCCATATCCACAAATCGTTCCCAGATAGGCCGCACACAGCGTTCAATGAAATATTCGCGCAGCACTGCATAATGCACCGACTGCTCCACCAGCTCCTGACGCTGGGCAGAATATGTGCCGTTATAATCCTTCGATATGGAAGAGAAGCTGGTGGAAGTGCCAGCTGCCACCGCACGCAGTTGTGAATTGCGGAATTGTTCCAGCATGGTGTTAGGCCGATTGCTGTCAATCATGCCAACTTCTTCACCAGGCAGCAGATTATCGAAAATCATACCTGGCTGCATTTTCATCAATCGCTGGCCAGCTTCATCCAGCTGCACACCAGCTGCAGGCCCATCGAGGCTTTTGCGGATAAATGCACAGATGCTTGCAGCTACTTTGGCTGCTAACCTTTCCGACAATTCATAATCTTTAATATCTTCCATCCGCGTCATAACGCTTGCAAAGATGGAAACACCGCGAGTTTGGCTGATACGTTTAGCAATTTTCAGATGCAGCATTTTATCAGCTGCAAAGCGCTTCACATCCTGCCTGGTTACCAGCGTGTGTGTATCGCCTGGGTGATCTTTATAGAGATAATATGCGCGTGGTTTGCGCCATGCATTTTTCTCCACCCCATGGATGATGCGTTTTTTCTGATCGTTGAATTCAAATGGCAGAAAATCAGCCTCAATCATTTCCAGCGAGTAAGGAACAGATGTGCCATGATCAATCGTGCGATTGGTACCTTCGATATGCTTTATCAGCACTTCACCATCGCGGAACCAGTGCCGCGCTATCATCCGCAGCATATGATTCCAGTGGCATTCCCATGTCACTTCCGGAAAACGCACCCATTCTTCCCATAGCTCCATCAGCTGATCATTTAATGGCTTTGCCAGATCTCCGGAGGTGAGCTTTATTTGCGGTTCAACCACCACACCTCGGCCCACCACGTTATTGACCAGACAATCCAACACACCACCGGCCAGATCATGGTTTTCATCGAGATGACGGGCCTGCAGGCGCAGTGATTCCCCAGCGCGTTCAACAATAGCATCACCGCTGCCTGGATCAGTTTTGGTTTTCCGCAGGCGTGAGGGTTGTGCTGCTTCATAGGCACGCTGGGCTTTAAGCACTTTTCGTGCTGTATCACGGCGCAGCGCTGCCTCCGGTGAGAGTACCTCAATCGTTTTGTCTATAATATTAACCATCGCTAAAATCCGCCAATGCTGCCTGTTGATTTTGCTGGGATACCTGTTCAAAAGCTGAAACGCGGCGTTCCCAATATTGAATTTGCTCTCTGATTTCCTTCGCATTCGAAAGAGTCAGGGTGCGGCCATTCATGCTGTAGCTCTGGCCTTTGGCTACAGCCAAATCTGCCGCAATCCACGCATCCAAAGCGGTCTGCGCTTGTGTAAGTGTCAGTGCCATAGGCTTCTCCTAATTAAAGTTCCAATCTTCGTAACCCATCCATTCATTGGTAGGCTGTGTTTCCGGTGTTTCTTGGCTTTCCGGCTTCCGCAAACGCTCACGTTCTTGCTCTTTGGCAAGGCGATCCAGATTAGGATTGAGGATATGCAGCGCTGCCAGCCCATACACACGGCAATCCAGTGCTTCATTGCGGCGACCTTTGGTCAGCACCCAAATGCGGGTGGGATGACCATTTACAAATTTGGTCTGAATACGCTCAGAGGTTAATTGCTTGAAATACTCTTCCGGATAATCGGCAGGAAAATGGCAATAGCCTGGGCCAGGCTGATGCACTTTCAGCCGCGAATAAATCATTTGTTTCGCGGTGTCCGTCCCGATCGTGAAGAGTTTGACTCTGAGCTTGTTGTTTTTACTGAATTTACTAACCAGCGGCTTGCCGATTTGATTCGCACCTTTAATCGCGTAAATGCGCTGATACTCACGGCCTTTACAGTATTCATAAACCCTTTGAGTCTGGTGACCACCACTGTCCACACACGCTGCCGCCACCGGTAAAGTCCTTTCATCCATCGTTTTAATCGTTTGAGTAAGCACATTGGTCAAATCCTCCCATACTTTGGATTGAGCAGGGTCGCCATGCAGCACATGATATTGGAGCGACCAGCTTTCCTGGCCAACACCCCAGCCAATCACTTCCACCTCAAGGCGATCATCCTGCACATCCACACCGGCAGTAATGACAATCACACCTTCAGGCGCTACACGGCCCCAGTTTTCTTTACGTTTGAGCAATCCAGACGGGTCTATCCCTTCTGTTGCTTCTTTCCATGTCTCTCCCAGCGAGGTATTAATCCATACCTTAAGCGTTTCGGGCAGGCGCTTGGCTTTGAGAAAACTAGTAACCATTTCCGACCACTTAACCCATGGGCTGTAGAGTTCGGAGATGTGGAATCCTGCAATTCCGTTAAATGCTGCTTCTGCTCTCCATTCACCATGAGAAAGCATCCACATCTTGTCGCTTTCCTTCAGCTTTGCCTTGCAATGTTCGCATTCGTAAACCGCATCCTCCGGCTTTTCTTTTTCAAACTTTATCTGTTGCCAGCTCAAAACCTGAAATGCATCGCATTCCGGACATGGCACATAGAATTTGCGCTGATCGCTTTGCTGATAGCGCGATTCAATCTTGCTTTCGTCCTCAATGGTTGGCGTGCTGGCGGTAACCAGCAACCGATTCCAGAAAGTGGTTGTTCTTTTCTGGGCCAGTGAGCCTGGATCACCCTCTGTGCCAGCTGAATGCGGATAACGATCCTCTTCATCCAGCAGCACAATGCGTATCGGGCGGCTTGCCAGCGATGATGGGCTGTTTGCACCGGCCATGGTGATATGCCCACCAGGGAATTTCTTATGTAGCAGCGTATTATTGCTATCGCGGCTGCGTGGATCACCGAATAGCTCTGTCAGCACATCCGTATCACGAATCATCGGAGCCAGGCGGTCTTTGCTCCAGGTCTCCGCCATATCCAGCGTGGGCTGAATCAGCAGCATTGGCGATGGGTCTTGATGCGTAAAATACCCGATGGTGTTATTGATAATTTCTGTTTTACCAACCTGCGAGCTGGTCATCAGCACCACCTCAGAAACACCAGGCTCATTCACCGCATCCATCATCCCGCGCTGATATGGTGCGCGGTCAGTTACCCATGTGCCAGGCTCGCTACTCGCTTCCGGACTCAGCCTCCGGTATTGATCCGCCCACTGGCTTACCGTCAGCTCCGGTGGTGGCATCCAGGCCAACATCACCGTCTTCAATACCTTCTGATAATTCTTCGTCTGTGTCATGGGCAGCCATTTCCGCCAGCGCTTCGTAAATCGTGCGCTTGAGGAATTTCTCAATCTCTTGTGGGTTTTCTAAATGTGCGATCTGGTACGCGGTTTTAGTCGGAATACTGAGCATCTTGGCGCGGCAGGCCGTGACCATTTCCAGCCAATCGCTTTCCACTCTTTCCACGGTAACCAGCGCACCGGTACGTTCTGCCAACTCAATCTCTGCCATATCTGCCTGCGCTTTTAACAATCGCGCACGCTCCAGATGTGTATCCTGCGGGGCTACACCCTGACCGAAAGCACGCTGCTGCAGATAATTGATAAGCCCGCGCACGCATGCCACCAGCTCGTACTGCCCTTTGACCGGCTTCGGGATGATGCCATCCTGGGCATATTGCTGCACACGTCGCTCGGATACGCCGAACAATTTGGCAATCGTGGTAACTGGATACATGGTTGGCATACTAAGACACTCACTTTATTCAACTTTTTCCATCGAATTGACTTGATTAAGTTCCGAATCGAAGCATTCATCGTGGTGTCCTTAAGGGCAAATTGTTAATCAAACCAAGGAGTTAATCATGACCAAACTATCAACTGCACAAGCTGCAATTCTTTCCGAAGCTACAAAATCGCCAGCTTCCTGCGTAACCACCTTCATGAAGGATATTAAAAACCCCATGATCAGGCAAAAGAGCCTCGACTCAATGCTTGCCAAAGGCGTGATCAATAAACGCTTCTCCGATCGCGGCGAGGAGATTTACCTGATCAGCGATGCAGGGCATGAGGCGGTTGGTAACCCCCCGAAACAAAGCGTAACGCCATGTAACGCGGAGAAACAGGATGTAACACCAAGTAACGAAACGAAACGCGAAACCAAGCAGACGATTATCATTGGCCTGCTGTCCCGCGAGGAAGGAGCGACTCTGGCAGAGTTAATCGATGCCACCGGCTGGAAGCCTCACTCGGTACGCGGCCATCTCTCCAACATGCGTAAAAAGCACGGTGTGCCAGTCCAGGCATTTACCAACAGCGATGGCAAACATGGCTACCAAATCCTGCCAGAGGATCAGGAAGCCGCCTGACGCTTTTTAGCAACGTCCTTAAAGGACTTCTTTTCACCGGCAAGCATCGCGCTTTTGCCGGTGAACTCTTCCCAGCGCTGCACAATCACGTCGACATAGGCCGGATCAAGTTCAATCAAACGCGCTCTACGTTGCAGTTTCTCGGCAGCGATCAGGGTTGTGCCTGAGCCGCCAAACGAGTCCAGCACGATATCCTTGGTTTTACTGGAGTTCGTGAGCGCACGGCATACCAGCTCCACCGGCTTCATGGTCGGATGTAGATCGTTGGTTTTTGGTTTATCGTAATGCCACAGATCGCTCTGATCACGCGCACCACACCAGAAATGTTTATTACCCTCCGGCCAGCCATACAGGATCGGCTCGTACTGGCGTTGATAATCGGAGCGGCCCATGGTGAAGTGATTCTTCCCCCAGATGATGAAGGTCGACCACTTCCCACCGGCATCTGCAAAGGCGCTGTGGAGGGTGTGTAGTTCAGAGGAGGACATGCAGATGTACAAAGCGCCCTTGCAGACTTTCACCATCTCAGTGCAGGCATCTGTGAGGAATTTCTTAAAATCCGCACCGAGATTATCATTTTTGATTTTACGCTTAGTGCCGCGCACGCTGTCTTTCATGGTTTGACCATAATCGACATTGTAGGGCGGATCGGTGAATACCATGTCGGCCAGCTCGTCGCCCATCAACGCCTTCATGGTTTTGGCCTTGGTGCTGTCACCGCAGATCAGCTTGTGATCGCCCAGCAGCCAGATATCACCTTCCTGAGAGATCGGCACTTCCGGTGCTTCCGGAATGGCATCATCTTCGGTTAATCCATCCATCGCCGCACCATCGAGCAGCTCTTCCAGTTCAATCGCATCAAAGCCGGTCAGATCTAAATCGAAACCAAGGTCATTCAATTCACCAAGCTCAATCGCCAGCAGTTCTTCGTCCCATTCCGCGTCTTCGTGGGTGCGGTTGTCAGCCAGCCGGTATGCCTTTATCTGCGCTGGTGTGAGGCCGGTAGCCACATGCACGGGGACTTTCTTTAAGGCCAGCGTCTGTGCGGCCTGCAGGCGCGTGTGACCCGCAATGATAACCATTTCCTCATCCACCACGATAGGCTGGCGGAAACCGTACTCCTTAATCGAGGCGGCTACTTTGGCAATGGCTGCTTCATTTTTGCGGGGATTCCGCGCATACGGAATCACCCGACCGATTTCGATCAGTTCGACTTTCATAATCTTTCCTGTTTTGTTGTTAAATTCTGTGCATACAGCACGTTAGCGAAATGGCCGCTGCAGACCCCATTTCGCTTTTTTAGATGCTAAGCCTTTGATATACAAACGTTAGCGCTTCAAAAAAACGAAACGAAATGCTTTTTTTCATTCTGACCCTAGTAAAACGCCGCGCCCTCGGCGTACCCGTAAGGGGGACGGCTCCGGAGTACCTGTGACTAATCCACTGGATTCAGCCAGGTCTAGCGGCGTTTGAAACGGTTGATATAGAAGGCAAGATTTCGTGCGAATTCGATCGGGAATCGTTCGCGCACAGTCGTCTGCATGATGGCATCGTTTTCTTTCTGTCGGAACAACTGCATGATGCCAGGGCCGTACAACAGTTTGAGCGGTTTGCGCTTCTTGCTTTTGCGGATGTAAACCGTTGTTTTGCTGTCGCCCGTTCTGCGCGGGGCGATGAAGGCATCGGTCAACGTCCGTGTCTTGCTGTACACTTTTGCTTTGACCAGCCCACGCTTACCACCTGGTTGTTGGGTTGGCTTCTTGCTGCCGACCACAAACTCAATCAACTGCAGCGCACGGTCGCGTGCCACCAGCGTTGCCCATAACCGTTTGAACGTAGCACGCTGCGTTTCAATCCGGCGTTTAACAGCAGCCTGCCTGCTGTTCATTTGCGGGGCAATGTGCCTGGCGCTTGCCACCTTTGCGCTCTCGGCCACACGGTTGAGGGTGCGGACTGTTGCCTGTGGCGCAACTTTGGTTTCCAAAGCATTCAGCTGTCGCTTCAATTTTCTCAGGTCATGTTGGATTGTTATATCAAAAGCCATGATTAATTCTGATCATTATTGTTTTGCAAACTGATTACCAATGCCTCGCAGTATTCTAGTATCAATTCTTCTTTACTTAGCTGCTTTAACGCTTCCGCATTAGACCAATTCTCTGTCTGTTTGAGAGTATAACTTTTGGGATATGACATATGTATTTCAACCATACGCTCAAAAAACTCATATGGATCATCAGTTCTTTTCCCTTGTTTATGTACAGTTCCAAAAAAAGTATCGGGATGATTTTTATAATCTTCTAATTCATCATCTGAAATTGGCCTTGTAAGTATCTGCCCTTTATCAGTACCGATATATATAACACGTTCTGATTCGCTGACCGTGGCGCTTGTTACCGTTGCCACCAAGCCACTTTCACCAATATCCTCAAAAAAGTACGTTTCACCAATTTTCAAATGTTGTGGGTTTTTATTGAAGATTTCTGATGGCAAACTACCGTCAAAAGTGGTGGGTAATTTGGGGTAATCTTTAAATGCCTCCATTATATCATAAGCATCTATATGACGCTGCTTTCTCCTATAAACCTCACTTAATCTATAATAACCAGACTTAGCAAAGTCAGGTATGCCTAACCCGTGACCTAGTATTGCATGTCCTCGTTTCTCAGAATCCAAATTCCAATGGAACCCAGCATTTGTGACAAAGACGTAGGCTGCTTGATCCTCGTTAAGGTCTTTTTCCTTCATATCTAGTTTTTTACCAGCTCTTTCAATCCATGCAGGAACAGACTCATGATCACAAGCTGTATTCACATCTACGAATATTAGCCTTTCATCATCAGCTGGTTTTTGGAATGCATTTTTGAGATGCTTCGAAAGCATATATGTTGGGTCTTTCTGCGTTGTTCCATTCTTTTCAGTTTTTCCAAGCACCCCAACAACAGAACGCATTTTAGCCTCAACCCAATACTTCTTTCCAGTCTTCTTAGAAACTGCAGCAAACTCACAATGCTTTATTTCTTCATCTTGCTCATCTTCTAGCTCAAGTTCAAACCCTGACCTGATAAGACAATTCGCAACGATAAGTTCGTAATATGCTCCTTGAAAATTGTTTATATCTTTCAGTCTATCGATGTAACGTTGCTGCAGTTCAACATTATGTTTCAATAGGTATAGGTTATAAGCAAGCCCAAGGTAGCAATATACCGCACCAATTGCAGGTATCGATTCAACCTTGCCCGAACCGTCCAGATGCGCCTGCTGTAATTTGCAACATTTGTCGTACCATTGTAGTATTGGGTGCCTATCCTCAATTGGTTTTTTAAGCTCTAGATTTCCCCAATCTGCTCCCATTATGTCTTTGATATAATCTGATAGGAAATCAGGAAACGTGTTCCATTTCGCTGAACAGAAAATTGTGCTCCCAACGGCAACCACTTGTTTACCTTTGAATTGTGTTGCAATGATGGGCCGCCCAAAACCTTGCTGCTGTTGCCTTGTTAACTCCCTTGCTTGTTGCCTTTCTATTATTCTTTTTACTTCGGGAGGAATTTCGTCGGAATTTAACTTCTTGAAATCGGGTTTATCAGGCATAACACTGCCGCAGCATTTTTTATATTTTTTGCCGCTCCCACATGGGCATGAAGTATTCCGCCCTACTTTAGCCATTGCTATACAGGATATTGATCATATTTTTGGGTTTATACCTAATCACGCTGCCAACCGATATAAAAAATTGCTGTTTGCCCTGTTAATCCGATGATGCGTTATCAGAATACGCAGTTCCGGCGTGGTCCGAATTTCATTTAGCAGGGGCAGCCATTTTTCATTTCACTCCTTCGTATTGCAGTCAATCCCGTCGTTCATGAGCATTTTTTGTCGCGACGAGTATTTTCTCATACACTTGCTCCAAAAAAATGCTCATGCCTAGGGCTTGAACCGCAATACTTGGATATAATCTGAAAAATATTTACTAAGAAGGATAGAAATGAGAAATGATCGGGTGAGTAGGTGAAAACCTTGTTCGACAATTTACTTAGCGAATGGCAATGAGCTTAGGAAATTGAGACGTAAGGCCGAAGGCCGAGTACATCCTGCCGCCCCAGCCACCCGCTTTCGCTAATTTGGCTTTGCCAAATTTAGCTACAGCGCGGCGAGCGCAGCAAGCCGGGATGTAGCGTGCGACCAGGCTGCGCCGAAGCAAAGCTTCAGCTTCGCCCAGGCGAGAGCGGCGTGCCGCGCCGTAGTTGCGTTAGCAACATAGGCGGGTATTTTTCATTTCACTCCTTCGCCCTACCATTTCTGGTGGAAGTAAACCAGTGCGTTCTATATACTGACTGGACAGTGATGTTATGAAAGCGACCTAGTCGTATGATTCGCCCTACACGTACTACCGCAGCCTTTTTATGCGCACCGCTTGCAGTAATACCAGCGATATTTTTATATATTTTATTAGGAGTACCATTAGGTGCGCATTGGGTTGATTTTAGTGGCTTCTTAGGTTTGATAACTCTTTTGGTTATGTTTGCTGTTCCAATAGCGTATATAGTGCTGGCTATTCTGGGCATTCCTTTATATTTCTTATTTAGGGCATGCAATATATTGAAGCCTATCTATATCGTACCGACGGGAATGTTGGTCGGTGCATTCCTTGCGTCACTCTCAGCAGGTCCAATTATGGGAGCAACCTGTGGAGGAGCGGTCGCGTACACATTCTGGTATATAGGCCTGCGCCAATAGCTGCGATGCTTCTCTCGCTCTAGTCTAGAAAACAGATTTTACCGCATGTGCTAAAAAACCGCCTACGTATCATATTGCGAGATAATCAGCTCGATGGCGGGATTGAGGACTTTTAGCCAGTCACGACGTAAACGCTCTGTGTAATTGGGATCACATTCACCAATGGCAAACAACATACTATCTACCCACAGGGGGTAGAGTTCGGGTTTCACATTCAGTCCTTTGCGTGAATGGCTCTTTCCAATACTCAGCATATGTTCGCGCACTTTGCCCTCACTTGGATCGCGTGCATATAAAATCATGGATTTCAGGGCAACTTTAATGAGCTTCCGCTGCTGCCTCCAATCCGTATGCGCGAACATGGGGGCAATTTCTGGGGATTTCTTTAAGAAATCTTCATAAAAAATAGTGAAGAACTCTTCCTTTGTGCAGCATCGCGTATAACTATCGAAAGTATCTCTGACTTCTGTGGCCATCTTTTTTTACGTAACACTTCATGAGGTGTAGGCGTTAATGTATATACTATAAACGCACGTCATTTTACTTAATCTGTTTATCCTCTAGGCCCATGTGTAAGTCAATGTATTTGCATTATGGGTGAGTAGGGGTAGATTTATGGGTGTTAGCGCAGGAAGTGACTATATGAAATATCTATTATTACTGGTGTTAGGATTTGGGGCGTTGGTGTGGGTGCTTGCCAGCGCGTTTCCGGATGCGCTTTCAGGGCCGGGCAGTTGGGGGCGATTGGTGCAGGGTCTGATTCTGGTGAGTTTTATTGGCAGTGCGGCAGTGTGGCATTATCGCGGACGCATGGGACAGGCAGCCAAGCATGCCCTGGCGTGGGTTGCGATATTTCTATTACTGATTCTGGGCTATAGCTTTCGTGAGGACTTAGCGCCGATTGGCGACCGTATGGCGGGGACATTGGTGCCCGCACGGCCGATGGTGAATGCACAAGGGGATGTGGAAATACGCATGAGCCAGGGCGGGCATTTTTATGTGGATGCGTTGGTGAATGGGCGGGAGGTGCGCTTTATGGTGGATACCGGTGCGAGCAGCGTGGCGCTGAGTGCTGCGGCAGCGGAGCGGTTGGGCTATGATCTGGAGGCGCTGACCTATAACCGGCCGTACAACACAGCGAATGGCGTGGTGATGGCCGCGGCGGTGATGCTGGATACAGTAAAGGTGGGGCCGATTGTGGTACATGACGTGCGGGCTTCGGTGCATCCTTCTGGGTTGGATCATCCGTTGCTCGGCATGAGCTTCTTGGAGCGGCTCTCGCGCTATGAAGTGCGCGGTGAGACGCTGAGGTTTGGTGGTGGGTGATAGTGGTTATCTCTGATTAGTTTTACCACCTGTTCTTCCCAAGCGTAACTGATTTAAAAGATGTTGTGTACGCTCGGGGTTTTGTTCTGTAAGTGCTTCCATTTCCGTTTTGATAGTTGCAACGCGGAGATCTTCTAATAGCAGATCAAGTTTAGACCCGTCAATGTGTAGGATGTAGTAGTCAGTATCATCATATACGCCCCAACCAGACTTTATTTGCTGTTCTACATGGTTGTTAATTTCTTGCTGCTCACTGTCGCTTACCCATTCTGAGACCTCTAGGAGATCTCCTCCTAATATACGACTTTTTCCATTTTCGTCAGTTGTTTGAATGATTGCGTTCCCCATTTTTTCGGCTAGGTAGCGGGAAAACGACCTGCCGGGAGGATAGTTGCCGTGTTCCTGTGTATAGCCAAGGGCAATATCATCTGCATTTTCTAGTGCTTTATATCGCTGCATCATGTTTGGCATAACCGCTACTTGCCATACGTAAGGTGTTGTTCGTGATGTAGGTTTAAGAATTTGTACATTTGCTTGTCGATCATTTCTTGAGATACCTAAATAATCAAAGAGTTTTTCTGTAATGCTCTCTATCGCCTTGTATTGTGTTACAAGTGCTTTAAATCTTTCTATATCGACTTCGTTAGCAGGAACTGCAAGCTTCATATATGCTCGAGAATCTGAATGACGTTTGTCTAGTGTGTCTTCTGTAAAAAAGGCAGTTTTTACTTTTTCCACGCTTTCTGCAAAGCCAAACGCAACGGCAATTTCTTTAAGGTCTTGGATATCATTCTTCAACGCAGGTGGAAACTCCTGGTATATTGAATCTTCTCTTTGTGGGAGCTGTCCGTATATTAAATGTTCCCACTCTGCTTGATTTCTAGGGAAGTCTTTTGTGGTAGCTTCTAGATTATTTATCTCTGTGGTGACTAGGCGTATGGTATCTGAAAAAATATAGCCACCATCTAGTACCGTGTTTTGAGGATCTAATATATAAAGACTGTTTCCTTGTCTGTCTTTAAGAGGAGAGGCAAGCCAGAACCAGTCAATACCGGCGCCGCGTTTAGTAAAGCCTAAATGGGCCGTGGGTAAATCGTTAACAATATCATTTATTATGCCTTCAACTTCTTCTGGATTATACCCAGAGGGTGTATGTGCAGATTCTGTCATCTTAGTATTACCAGTTAACCTTATAGTTAATAATAGCTGGAAACCAATGGAAGATCAATATATTAGAAGTATTTTTTGCCAATAAAATAGCAAAGTATTTTACCCCTTCCGGGGTGAAAGAGTGCGTTTTATAGTGGGTTTGGTCTGGATTTTTAGGGTTTATGCCCCCACCAGAAATGCGGAAAACCATCTTCCTACGCTGAGACTTCGGAAGACATGGTTCCCTCGCATTTCTTGCCTCCCCCACTTGTGGGGGAGGGGATCTTAAAAAAGTGAGGATTTCTTGGCGGAGTGGGATGACGAGGTGCCGGCATGTGTGTATGAGCCGGAAGAGGAGAAGGAGCTGCGCTTTCGTCAGCTGCTGAAAAGCACGCTGGCTGAGCCGGTGGCGGGTGGTGAGATTTCCAAGATGGAAGCAGTGATACGCCGGGTGGTGGATGATGCGCTGGGAGAGGATCCGCGCGCGACGACAACGCTGTTTGCGGCGCTGATGAAGATTTATTTGGATGAGGATGCCGGCGATGCGGGGACGCCACAGGAGAAGGAAGACTGGCGGATTATCCAGCGGTTTTTAGAGGCGTATAGGAGTGAGGATGTGACCAAAAAAGAGGAGGGTGGTGATGGGTGATGTGCTGTCGCAGACATTGTATAATGCGGTGTTGCGGGTGAAGCTGCAGCCCTTTGTGGAGAAGGTGTTTCACACGTTAACGCCGGGTGTGCCCTATGTGCATAATTGGCATGTTGACGCGATCTGCGCGTATCTGGAGGCGTGTTATTACGGGGAGATTAAGCGGCTGATTATCAATGTGCCGCCGCGGAGTTTGAAATCGATCTGTGCGTCGGTGGCGCTGCCGGCGTGGATTTTAGGCAAAGACCCAACGAAGCGGGTGGTGGTGGCGAGCTATTCGAATGAGCTGATGGTCAAGCACTCGAATGATTGCCGGATGGTGATGGAGAATTATTGGTATCGTGCGGCGTTTCCAAGCACGTATCTTTCGCCGTTTAAAAATACGCAGACGGAGTTTGCTACCACTAAGGGGGGCTATCGCTTAGGTGCCTCGGTGGGCGGCACGCTGACTGGACGCGGTGGGAATTTCATTATTATTGATGACCCGCTGAAGCCTGAAGAAGCGCTTTCCAACAGCGCGCGGGCACGGGTGAATCAGTGGTATGGCAATACGCTGTATTCGCGGCTGGATAACAAAGAAGAGGATGTGATTATTCTGGTGATGCAACGGCTGCACCGGGATGATTTGACGGGGCTGCTGATGGAGCAGGGCGGCTGGGAATATTTGAAGATTCCTGCTATTGCGGAGGAGAGCCGGCATTTCCATACGCGCTACCCGTTTAGCAAAAAGGATGCGCACCATATGCGGGAAGGCGAGGTGCTACACCCGGCGCGGGAATCACGCGCAACGCTGGATGTGTTGAAGCGGGAAGTGGGGAGCTATAACTTCGCGAGTCAATATTTGCAGCAGCCGGTGGAGCCGGAAGGCAATGTGATAAAGTGGGAGTGGTTCCAGCGCTATACGGAGCTGCCGCATGTGGCACCGCAGCAGATTATCCAAAGCTGGGATACAGCGAGTAAGGTGCGGGATGCGAGCGATTATAGTGTGTGCACCACGTGGCATATTTACGCAGATGGGTATTACCTGGTGGAGGTGCTGCGCGAGAAATGGGAGTTTTTAGAGCTAAAAAAACAGGTGATCGCGCAGGCGACTGCGCATCAGCCGCAGATGATTCTCATGGAGGATAAAGGCTCTGGCACGCAGCTGATTCAGACGTTGAAAAAAGAGACGAAGCTGCCAATTGTACCAGTGGTGCCGAAGTTAGAGAAATTGGTGCGGGTGTATAACCAGGCGCCGAAGATGGAGGCGGGCAAGGTGTTTCTGCCCAGCAAGGCAGCGTGGCTTGGCGAGTTTGCAACAGAGGTGCAGGCCTTCCCCTACGCGCGGCATGACGACCAGGTGGATAGCATGGCGCAGGCGCTCGAGCATGGCATGCGGGCGCTGCGGGAAGTGGAGCCGCGGGTGAGGAGTTTGTGATAAAGGGGATTAGGGGAGTTGATGGTG
>JANQQO010000099.1 GCA_028289305.1 Rickettsiales bacterium
TGATATGATCAGCAAAGCCCTCGGCGGCATGCCTACCAAATCGCGCAAAATGACGGTCGCTGAATCCCACACTACGCTCATAGAAGAAGAGAGCGATAAGCTCATCGATGAAGATACCATCGTCCGAGAAGCCATCAAATCGGTGGAAAATGACGGTATCGTGTTCATCGATGAAATTGATAAAGTCACGATGCGCAGCGATGTCAAGGGCGGCGAGGTCAGCCGCGAAGGCGTGCAGCGCGATCTGCTTCCCTTGCTTGAAGGCACGGTGGTCGCCACCAAATACGGCACAGTAAAAACCGATCATATCCTATTCATCGCCAGCGGTGCGTTTCATCTGGCCAAGCCGGCCGACCTCCTGCCGGAGCTACAAGGCCGCCTGCCCATTCGCGTACAGCTCAAAGCCCTGAATGAAGCCGATATGGTCCGCATACTAAGCGAGCCAGAAGCGAGTCTCACCAAGCAATACCAAGCCTTAATGGGCACAGAGAAAGTCACGCTCGAATTCACCGAAGACGGCATCAACGAAATTGCGAAAATCGCCACTGAAGTGAATAGCAATGTTGAAAACATTGGCGCGCGCCGGCTCCACACCATCATGGAACGCCTGCTTGAGGAAGTGAGCTTCAAAGCCAGCGACATGCCTGATGAACATGTCATGGTCAACGCCGCCTACGTGCAAGACCAGCTCCACGACCTCACCAAAGAACAAGATTTAAGCAAATTTATCCTCTAGAAAAAGCACTCTAGTGCAGCTCATACACTAAACTATTAAGCTCACCCTTCCTAGCTACACCATCTTTAAGCAAGCATTTCTTTACTTCATCAAAATATTGCTTTGCTTTAGCTTGATAATTCAGTCCCACCACGCATACAGGATAATCCGCGATCACTCTACCTTCTTTGTTTTTCACCACAACCGTATGCAACCCTTGTACACGAGAAAGATCCGCATCTTTCTTTGCTTGCCATAAATCATAGGCTTGCTGCATCCCAAGCCATACTTTGGCCGAAGTACTAAGACCTTTAGCCAGCTTTAATGCCATCTCCACCGAAACTGCCGCCTGGCCATTCACCACACGTGAGAGCGTTTTCCGATCGATGCCCAGTCGCTCTGCCGCTTCTGTTATGGTTAAACTCAACGGCTCCAGGTGCATTTCCTTCAACACCTCTCCCGGGTGAGGCGGGTTATACATCTCGCCAATAGGGTCCATATATTGAGTTTCTGCCATTATCTCCTCCGTTAATGATAATCCACATAATCAACTATATGCGCATCTCCATGCTCAAATTTAAAAGTAATCCGCCAGTTACCACTCACAGAAACAGACCATAGTTCTTTTTTGTTTCCCTTAAGTGCATGTAATTTAAATCCTGGCAACCTCATATCCTCTATTTTTTCCGCCTCATTTAAATACGTAAGGATGATCCGTAAACGCTTAACATGTGCGGCCTGTATCCCTGCTGTTGATCCTGTGTAAAAAAACTTTTGCAGGCCTTTATGCCTAAATGTTTTAATCATTTTTTAGTGTACCTTATAACGCCCCAGATTGTCAAGAATATCCTGTACCTTATAGCGCCCCAGATGAGCCCCTCTAGATACTAAGTAAAATTAACGCTGACGTCTCAACAATAGGTAATACGCACCCGTACCCCCATCTTTGGCTTTTGCAAAGGTAAAGCTAAGAATCATGGGCCGGAGCGAGGGCAAGTTCACCCAATGCAGCATCTCCTGCTGCAACACCCCCTCACCGGTTTCAGAACGCGTACCCTTGCCGGTAATCACTAGCAACACCCGCTTGCGTGCGGCATATTGCGCACCCACAAAA
>JANQQO010000108.1 GCA_028289305.1 Rickettsiales bacterium
TTTTGTGCGTCCATGATGCGTACTTACTAGTCAGTCACCTTGCTCACCACGCCCGCGCCAACGGTGCGGCCACCTTCGCGGATAGCGAAGCGCAGACCCTCATCCATAGCGATAGGAGCAATGAGTTCAACGGTGAGTTTCGTGTTGTCACCAGGCATTACCATTTCCGTGCCTTCTGGCAGGGTGATAGCACCGGTCACATCCGTTGTACGGAAGTAGAATTGTGGGCGATAATTTGCGAAGAATGGGGTGTGACGTCCACCTTCTTCCTTCGTCAGAATATAGACCTCACATTCGAATTTAGTGTGGGGCTTAATGGTGCCAGGCTTGGCCAGCACTTGTCCGCGCTCCACTTCTTCACGCTTCGTACCACGCAGCAATGCACCGATATTATCGCCTGCTTGACCTTCATCGAGCAGCTTACGGAACATTTCTACGCCGGTACAGGTGGTTTTCGTGGTGTCTTTAATACCCACGATTTCGATTTCTTCACCAACCTTGATGATACCTTGTTCCACACGGCCGGTAACCACCGTACCACGCCCTTCAATGCTGAACACATCTTCAATAGGCATCAAGAAAGGTTTATCCAATGGGCGCTCAGGCTGTGGGATGTATTCATCCACCTGCTTCATCAGTTCCATGATGCTATCTTTACCGATATTGTCATCACGGCCTTCCAATGCAGCCAGTGCAGAGCCTTTGATGATCGGAATATCATCACCAGGGAACTCATAGCTGGAAAGCAGCTCGCGCACTTCCATTTCCACCAGTTCCAGCAGCTCTTCGTCGTCCACTTGGTCTACTTTATTCAAATATACTACGATAGCAGGCACACCCACCTGACGTGCCAGCAGAATGTGCTCGCGCGTTTGTGGCATAGGGCCATCCGCAGCGTTTACTACGAGAATCGCGCCATCCATCTGTGCCGCACCAGTGATCATGTTTTTCACATAATCGGCGTGGCCTGGGCAGTCCACGTGTGCGTAGTGACGCTTATCTGTTTCATATTCCACATGGGCGGTAGCAATGGTGATGCCGCGCTCGCGCTCTTCTGGCGCGTTATCGATTTGATCATAGGCGCTAAACTCTGCTCCACCAGCTTCTGCTAATACTTTGGTAATGGCTGCTGTGAGCGTTGTTTTACCATGGTCCACGTGGCCAATAGTGCCAATATTACAGTGCGGTTTATTACGCTCAAACTTTTCTTTAGACATGATTCTTTCTCTTCCCTTTCAAAGTGTTAACGTTTTTACTTACCTAAATATATAACCGTGCTGAACAGTGGAGCGGGTGATGGGGATCGAACCCACACTACCAGCTTGGAAGGCTGGGGCTCTACCATTGAGCTACACCCGCTAAATAAGGTGCACTCATTGTGTCAGGGGCGCTTTATGTACAGGAAGATGTAGGAAAAGGCAATGGCTAATTTTACTATTTTTGTGATTACGCGCACACATAGCGCTTTTTATGCTGCACCTGTGCCGTAAAGGCCGCAGATTTACTTGGTCTTCCGGGCATGCGCACAGCATAACCCACCGCCAATATGGCAGTATATTTGCCACTTATTATAATGAAGAGAGGGTAAAGCTGCCTAGAAGTCGTAGGTCAGGCCAACGCCAAAAATCCATGGGTCGAGATCAATGTCTGCCGTTACGGCACCACCATTGAGCTTGCCATCAATATCCAGATAGATTTTTTTCACGTCAAAATTAAGCGCCCATTTATCCTGCAGGGGAATATCAACACCCGCCTGCAGCGCATAACCAAACCCGCCATCAATCTCTAAATCCGCCACGTCTTCTGCATCCTCTGCATAGAAGATACTATAATTGACGCCTGCGCCGACATATGGCCGCCAGGTATCATCCCCTGGTAGAAAGTGATATTGCAAAGTGAGGGTAGGGGGCAGAATCCACGTATCTCCCAGATCCAAATTGCCCAATGCGGTATTCGCTGCGGTCACTTCATGTGGTGCGGTGGCCAAAATAAGCTCTGCGGCTATATTTGGAGTGAAGAAATAGCTGATATCCAGCTCCGGCACCACCGAGTTGCTCACATCCGCTGATCCACCAATACTTGTCGTGCTATCCACATCTGGCTCAATATCAATAATGCGTACACGCACCAGCCATGGGCTATCGCCGCCCACATTTTTCGCCAGCGCCAAATCGCCCGCAAACAAAGTCATAACAAAAGAAAAACACACAAAGATAGGTAGAAAACGGCGCATTAACACTCTCCTTTTAGTTTGTAAAATGCCTCGCCAAAAGCAACTAACAAGTGTATTGGTACCGCATCTTTAAAATAATGTCGAGGAAACAATGTCAGCAGGAATGTTAAGGCGAATTACTGTGGTTTCGCAGCAACATACTAGCGATGATGGTGCAGCCCTAAAACCCACTTCTGCCCTTTAAATCGCTCTCCCAGCCGGTGCAGGTGATGGTGAATTCGATATGGTCTAGCGTGCCGCCCATAAGCCGCGCATCCACCCCAAAATGCATCTGCCCTTTTTTGTTATAATCCGGCGTCGTAAACGGCACTAGCCGCACTTTCTGCCCATCTTGTAAGGTAAAATCCGAGCTTTTCTCCAGCAGTGTATGCATCTGCTGCATTACTTCGCGCAATATAGCTGCATGCGGCATATCAGCCGCCACACGCCGCACAGACATACGCATCGTGCGTTTTGTCTCCATCCTAAAGCACTCCTACTATAATTTATTATGCGTTTAGTGGTTTTTTACGTGGTGATCGCTTGATTTTACGCATGAATTTTGCGATCGAGCGTGCGTCAGTTTCTTTTGCAAGCTCATAGGCAAATGTTAGAATGGCTTCCTGCTCTTTTTTGCTACATTTACAGAAATTTTCTACCAGCAGAGTTGCTTGCCCGTGTGTAGAGTCGTCTTCATGCAAAAAATCCTCAAAGAACGCATGAATGGGGATACGAAAGACCAACGATAATTCTGCAAGCAACTCCGCCGGTATAGACATAATGCCGTTTTCATAGGCGCGCATTGCTTCAGATGTAATGCCCACCAGCTCGGCCAAATCTTCATAAGACAAGTTCTCTGCCATACGGTAGCACTTGATTTTGCCACCAATAAGACTGTTTTTATCAACCAATAAAGCTCCCATAGTCCTCCCTCGCAATACTAGTTATGGTTATATAATCACTGCCATCAGCGCCAGTAGGATCAGGGTGATGCACCACTTCCACCTACGCCTAAGGCGTTTATTATTATGTTCCATCTATCGTATCCAACTCCCATGTGTTGTATTTTGCGATAATCACAAATAAAAGTCAACCATATTTTTTGTGTTTTTCACAAAAAATGGGTGGCAGAGTGTTAGGGTGTTGAAAAACTAGGGGGTTTTTGGGGGAAGGATATTAACCGAAGCTGAGGCGGTAAAAAGAAGTACCAAACCAAAAAAGCCAGTGGATCACTCCACTGGCTTTTTTTGATGCATGTTTTTTAAAAAAAGATTATCCGCTGCCTGTTGCTTTATCGCGGTAGGCATAGTTGAAGATGCGTTCGGCCGTGGCATAAGTCAGTACCGCCTTGCCTTCCCGCGTTTGTTCTTCCACGCCAATATTAAACAGCTCAAACACAAAATTCGCCAGCATTTCATCAGATAAATCCGCATGATTTTTGCGAATAACCTCCATCGCTCGCTGGAATGCCAGCTGGTGAATTTCTTCGCTCCGCCGCTTCGACGTATAGGTATCGCCGCCCAGGCGATCTACCAGTTCTGCTGAGGACATATTCAGTAGATCTGCAATTTTTGCAATTTCCTCAACCTTAAGTAGCCGCTCGCCCTTGAACAATTGGGTGATGGCAGAGGGGTGCCTTCCCAGGCAGCGTGCAAGGTCAGAGCGTGTCTTCTGCTGTTCCCGTAATAAGGATTCAAGTGTTTTTATATCCATGCAATACTACTTCTGGTTGCTATTATTTTAACACTAAGTATAAACAATATCACAAATAAGGCAAAGAATAAAGTTGTGAATTACACAAAATTTATTTTCTTAAAGTGCCTTAGGCCCTTTTTTCTGCGCTCACGCGCACCACATTATAATATTACCCAGGGTTGAATTGAAATGGCACAACTTTTTGCTCTGCCTCATTCTGAAACAGTTATTTCGCCTCATAATGAAACATTTTCCTGCGTTTTGCAACCCTAACGTGCCTTAAAATGCTATCAACTAGCTGATATATA
>JANQQO010000112.1 GCA_028289305.1 Rickettsiales bacterium
AGATCCAGCCGCGCTTCTATCGGCAATTTCCCGCGCACAAACCGCTCTGCCAAACGCCGATCCATACCCTTCGTATCCCCCAGTGCCAGTGGTGCATATGTTTTTGCTACCGGCACATCGGGCGCTGTTCCTTCCAACGCTGGAACACCCTCTTCCTCAAGCACCCCTTCGTCCTCCGGCGGCTCTTTTGCTACAGAAGGCGTCTCGATTTTCTTCCCCGGCAGTTTTTTATCTGCACGCGTCACCTCACGCCACAGCGCGACGTCTTCCTCACTTAACTCGCGTTTATCATCGTCTGACATGATCGGGAGAGAGCGTCTTTGGTAGTAAAATATAATAGCCGCCCGCCTGCTTCATATGCCCAGCAAGCTGCTCCGCATTCGGCCCGGCACCAAAGAAGACATCCCCGCGCACCGGCCCGGTAATCGCACTACCTGTATCCTGCGCAATCATCAAGCGGCGAAATACCCGCTCTTCTTTGCCCTCTACTTTCGGCAATGTGGTATCCAGCCAGAGCGGCGCCCCAAAGGGAATAAACCGCTCATCCACTGCCAGAGATATTTCCGGCGTCAGCGCCACGCCCTGCGCGCCTATCGGCCCCTCCCGCGTTAGCTCACGAAAAAACACATAAGACGGATTTATCTCCATGATCGATTGCGCATCCTCTGGGTGATCCCACAGCCATTGCTTGATCTTTTGTGCCGATACCGCCCCAAAATCCACGCCTTTTTCCTGAATCAAATATTTCCCAATCGACACATACGGGCAGTTATTCTTGCCATCATACCCCACACGCATAATCGACCCATCTGGCAGGCGCAACCGCCCAGAACCTTGTACATGCAGGAAAAACAGCTTTACCGGATCCGCCACATAGGCCAGCTCCAAGCCGCGCTCGCGTAATTCTCCCGCATTAATGCGCCGCCGGCTCATATACGGCACATCTTTTTCTAATTCCGGTGGGCGGCGATATAGCGGGTAGATAAACGGCTCCTGCTTCGCACGGCTACCACGCAGCTCAATCTCGTAATACCCGGTGAACAGCCCTTCTGCCTCTCCTCGGTCAGACACGTGATAGGGTGTAAAAAACCGCTCAAAGAATTGGCGATACCCAAGGGGTGCTGTTTTAGCCAATACCGCTGCTGCGGCATGCCGGCACGCCTCTTTCCAATCCGCCACCCTGCCGCCAATACCATTCTTCTCACTCACCAAGCGCTCTGGCGGCAATGTATTCCATCTCTCACAGCTTTTGTAAAAGGTACGTAATGCAGGCGCGAAATTTCCCTGCGCCCAGCCCGGCAACGTGGCAAAATCTACTGGCGTTAAGACAATTTCCCCATCCGCCTGCTCGCCCGCCCCGCGCCCACCGGCACAGGCAGAAACACTCATCACTGAAATAAGAAGGAGAGTTAATAGCGTATGACGCATAAGCAAAAGCGTCTACGTACCGGTAATCGTCCAGTTAGGATTAGAAGAACTCACATCCCGCTGGAACGTCCATATATCATCAATATCTTCCATCCGCGCAGACTTCTCTTCTATCACATTGCCGTCTTTATCGACCGCAGTAAAAACCTGTTCAGAAATAAACTCAATCGTGATCTCTGCCACATTACCCCGCATAGCAGCACCCTGTATCTCGCTAGAAACAATTGCCACCAATGTGGTCTTTTCCACCTGCTTCTGCGCCGCCCGCTTCTTCAGTTCTTCTTCATAGGCGCGATAGAGCTGTGGCTCGAGCAATTGCTGCAAGGTTTTTTTATCACCCGCATTAAATGCCTCCATCACCATCTCAAATGCAGCATTAGCACCCGCTAAAAACTGGCTTACCGTAAAATGCTTGTCTTTGGCTTTAATCGCCTCCATCACCTTCGCCATTTTCGGATTTTCTACCGTCACATCTTCAATCACCACAGGTTCCGGCGCTTTCTCTGCCGCCTTGGCTTTTTTCATACCCGCGCCCAAAACGCCTTCGCGCGGCTGCTCAGCCTGGCCTTCCGGCTTATCACCAAACATGCCTCCTTTAGGCGGAATAGTATCGTCATGCTGGCCCAATACAGAACGCAACTTAATAAAAATAAATGCTGCCAGCGCAGCAAAAATAATAATGTCACCAATGACCGTGATATCCATAATAAGGCTCGTTTGGGTATACGTAACTTTACGGCAAGGGCTTACTCTATCAGCAAGCCGCAGTATTTGCAATGATATAGCGCATCTGCGCGGTGTAATGCGCTTGCATTCACACCGCATTAACTTTAAAACAGCACACATGACAGAAGAACTTGATGCAGCCATTGCTGTCCGTGGTTTAAGCAAAATATACCGCGGGAAAAACACCGCCGAACACAAAGAAGCCCTAAAAGGCATCGATCTCACCATCCCAAAAGGCCTGATTTACGGACTTCTTGGGCCCAATGGTGCAGGAAAATCTACCTTTATCAACATCCTCGCCGGGCTCACCGTCAAAACCAGCGGCAAAGTCTTCGTGAACGGCATCGACCAAGATGAGGATGCGCGTGGCACGCGCTTCCAGCTCGGTGTCGTGCCGCAAGAAGTGGTGCTTGATCCCTTCTTCTCCATCCACGAAATCCTCGAATATCACGCCGGTTATTATGGTATACCTAAAGCAAAGCGCCGTACCCAAGCCATCATCGATGCGTTGCACCTCACCGACAAAACTGCCGTGAACTCGCGCCGCCTCTCTGGTGGAATGAAACGCCGCGTGCTCATCGCCAAAGCGCTCGTGCATTCTCCTCCTATCCTCATTCTCGATGAACCCACCGCCGGTGTGGATGTAGAGCTACGCACACAGCTCTGGGAATATGTGCGCGAGCTCAATGCTCAAGGCACCACCATCGTGCTCACCACGCACTACCTCGAAGAAGCCGAGGAACTATGCGACCACATCACCATTATCGATGACGGGCAAATCATTGCTGATGAAAACAAGAAAACCCTCATGCGTCGCCTCGATCAAAAACAACTAACCCTCCGCTTCAAAGACGCTATACGCAGCATCCCTGAAGCCCTATCCGCGTATAACCCTACCCAAATCGATGATCACAGCATCCAAATCCGCTACCGCGTATGCGATGTTAGCATCAGTGATGTGTTGCATCATGTGCAAGAATGTGGCATGGAAATTAGAGATCTCTCAACCGAGGAGCCAGACCTGGAAGATATTTTCCGCCATCTCGTGCAAGGAAAACAAGCCGCGTAAATACTTATGAAAGTCTTATTCATCCACCCCAACATGCCCGGCCAATACAAGCACCTCGCCCGTGTGATGGGGGAAGATAAAAACAATCAGATTGTGTTCATCACCAAGCCGAAAAAGGTCGAAATTCCCGGTGTCACCAAAATTGAATACGACGTCAAGCGCGACTCACAGCCTGAAATCCACCGCTACATCATCAACTTCGAGCGTGGCATTCTGCGCGGCCAAGAAATCTGGCGCGTCTGTAAAAAGCTCAAAGAAAGCGGCTTCGTGCCGG
>JANQQO010000130.1 GCA_028289305.1 Rickettsiales bacterium
GCTCGGCATATTTCTCGCACAGCATCTGCACCTGCAATCCAAGACCACAGGCTTTCTCCGCGATGATGCGTTCATCAAGATAGGGTAAAATATTATCACGCATATTCGCATTATGCGCCACCCCACCACCACCCGGGAGGCCCTAAATGCAAAAAGAGAGAAAAAAATTATTGTGCCGTCAGGCAGGTAAGTAATTACCCAGAAAACACCTCTACCAGCTGTTCAATGGCAGCTAAGCGAGGGGTGGTCTTGCGCCAGACCAGGCCGATGGTGCGGCGTGGGGCAGGGGGGCGAAACGGCACATAGCATATGCCCGCCTCATGTTCGCGCATCGCGATTTCTGGCATGAATGTAATCCCGGTCCCGGCCTTCACCATATGCCGCAGTGTTTCCAACCCCGTCGCCCGAAAATCTTGCTCCTCCTCCAACCCATGCAGCTGACACACTTCCAGCGCCTGATCGCGCAAGCAATGCCCCTCTTCTAGCAATAATAGCTTATGCGCCGCCAGCATCGCTTGATCCACTGCTTTTTCCTGCGCCAGCGGGTGATCTTCTGGCACTGCGAGGTAAAATACATCCTCAAACAGCGCCTGACTCGCCAGATGATCATCCTCCACGGGCAGCGCTAGTAACGCCGCATCCAATTCCCCGCGTTTTAGCTTCTCTACCAATGTAGCGGTCTTTTCCTCGAGCAAGATCAGGCGTATCTTGGGCAGTGCTGTGCGTATTTTTGGCACCGCAGTCGGAAAAATATAGGTGGAGAGCGTTGGAAACGCCCCCAGGCGAAAGCGCCCCGCCAGCGGGTCATGCGCATTTTCTGCGACTTCATGAATTTCATCCACCTCGCGTAAAATCCGCCGTGCCGAGCGTACAATCACCTCGCCCGTTTCAGTTGGCAGCACGCGCTTATTCGTTCGCTCAAAAATTGCCACACCCAGCCATTCTTCCAGCTTTTTTATCTGTCCGCTCAGCGTTGGCTGACTCACATGACATTGCTCCGCCGCGCGGCTGAAATTCCGCAAATCCGCCACTGCCACGATATATTCTAGATCTCGCAGGTTCATAACCACTCCTTATCTATAGGTAATACCTATTAATAACATAGAAACAATCGATTGTACATAGGTAAAACCTATAGATATGATGTAATCAATAGAAAGGAGCGGCATCATGAATGATGGATATGATGTGTTTTGTTTCATGAAGCTAGAGGAGTACCGCGGTACTCACGCGCATGAAACCACTATAGCAGACGACGCAGATGAAGTGGTGTGTGCCTGTGCAGAATACCTACACACAGAAGGTTATGCCACCGCGCCCGATGCACTTTCTGATGAACAAGCGATGGCAGAAGCCGCGCTTACCATAACCCAAACCATAAAAGGAGAACCTCAATGACCATTAGTGTTGGAGAACAATTTCCCTCATTTAACCTCAAAGCTGTTGATGGCAAGCCATTTGACGATATCACCATCGACAATGTCTTCATCGACGTGAATGAAAAAAGCTACACGGGCAAATGGCTCGTCGTCTTTTTCTATCCCAAGGATTTCACCTTCGTGTGTCCGACAGAAATTGCTGCTTTCGGCGATCTAAATGAAGAATTTGCCGATCGCGATACGCAGGTGCTCGCCGGCTCTACCGATAGCGAATTCGTCCACTGGGCGTGGCGTAAACACCAAGATGAATTGCGTGATCTGCCATTCCCGATGCTGGCCGATGTGAAGCGCGAGCTATCTGAAGCCCTCGGCATCGTCGATAAAAATGAAGGCGTGGCGCAGCGCGCAACCTTCATCGTCGATCCTGATGGCATCATTCGCTTCTCAATGATTACCGATCTCAATGTAGGCCGTAATCCAAAAGAAGTACTGCGCGTGTTGGATGCGTTGCAAACCGATGAACTTTGCCCATGCAACTGGAGCAAAGGTGAAGAAACCATCGATCTGCACCAAGCCACGTCAGAAAGTGGCGAAGACCAACAAGCGGCATAACCCCTTAAAACCCAGGTGGAGGGGGCGCACCCTGCCTCCTCCGCTTTAAAAAATGATAGGAGAATAACCATGACTGTTGAAGATCTAAGACAACACCTGCCTGAATACGCCAAAGATACCAAACTCAACCTCTCTAAAGTATTATCAGAAGAGGGGGCGGAAGGATTAACCCTCAATCAAATCCACAGCATCGCGCTGGCTGCTGCCTACGCCACAAAAAGCAGCGCTGTGATCGCGGCTGTCACTGATGAAACCGGCAACACCCTCTCTGAGGAAGAGGTAAACGCCGCCAAGGCCGCCGCCACGATCATGGGGATGAATAATGTGTATTACCGCTTCGTGCATCTGGTGAGCGATAAGGAATATGGCCAAATGCCCGCTAATCTCCGCATGAATATCATCGGCAATCCCGGTGTAGAGAAAGTGGATTTCGAGCTAATGAGTCTGGCCGTTTCTGCCATCAATGGCTGCGGTATGTGCATTGATGCCCATGTGCATGAAGTCACAAAAGCCGGCGTCAGCAAGCAGGGCGTGCAATCCAGCATCCGCATTGCTGGCACACTCGCCGCCGCCGCCCAGGCACTGCTCATCGAGCAGAATTAATAAACCGCCTAAAGGGAGATTGCCTTGGCGCAATCTCTCTTCTTCCCCCTAATTCAACACATGCAGCGCTTCGTTCAGCACATTCTGTGCAAATGCCTTGTTATTATTCAAGCGATAAGCAACAGCAATAGAGGTAATGCTTGCCACTAAAAACTGGGCGATCGCCCGCGCATCACGTTTTTTTGAAAGCTCGCCCTTTTTTTGCGCGGTTTTAAGCATATCAAACAACATCTTCTCAACATGCTTAAAGTGCTCTTTAAGCCGACAAGTGATATCTGCATCTTGATTGCAGCCAAATTCCACCGCTGCATTGGTCAAAAAACAACCTGCTGGGCTGTTGGCATCCACAACCGCGGCTAAAAATGCCTGCAGAATCTGTTTTACTTGATCATGCAGCGTGCCATCGCTCTGCGCTACTGCCGCCTCCATTCTTTCATCCAATAGCGTTAAGTAATGC
Organism: Rickettsiales bacterium; assembly: GCA_028289305.1. Taxonomy (GTDB): domain Bacteria; phylum Pseudomonadota; class Alphaproteobacteria; order Rickettsiales; family JANQQO01; genus JANQQO01. Next base: position 3,052 of record JANQQO010000130.1, read on the forward strand.
TCATAGGCATGCAAGAACATTGCCTCCTTATTACCAAAAGCATTATAGAGGCTTTGGCGTTTTACTCCCGTGGCCGCCACTAAATCATCAAGCGATGTGGCTTCATATCCTTTGTCCCAAAAAACATGCAATATAGTGTCTAACACCGCCGCTTCATCAAATTTGCGTATATTCGCCATCGCATTTTCTCCATTATTTTTTCAAGCATTTCTGCTGTCTATAACTCCGTGTATACACTTTTTTGATTAAATAGTCAATTTTATTCTTGACTAATCATTCTATTTTGACTATAAAGTCAAATATGATCATTACATAAATACAGTAACAACCCACTACACAAAAAAGGAGATAGAAAAATGACTTACTTACACCTCACCACTCCTGTTCTTGATCGGAACTTGGAAGACTTAAACGATCGTATTAACCAGGCACGTAGGCAGTTTGAAGAAAATCATCAAAACGATACGTGGCAATATGTCTAACTAACCAACAACCATAAGGAGAAAAACCATGACAGACTTCCCTATTCATACCGTAGAAACTGCTCCAGAAGGCTCTAAAGCACAGCTGGAGGCGATTAATAAAAAATACGGCGCTATCCCCGGCTTGTTCGGTGCGCTGGCAGAGGCTCCTGCAGCATTAGAGGCCTATCCCTTAATTCAGGGTATCTTCGAGAAAAGCAGTCTCTCGCCAACGGAGCAACAACTCGTCTTTATCGCTGCTAGCGTAGAGAATGAATGCTTGTTCTGCGTACCGGCGCATTCATTCGTGGCAAAAAACGTCACGAAGGTAGATCCGGCCATTGTCAATGCTGTGCGTAACAGCCAGACCGTGCCAGATGCCAAGCTTGATGCATTGGTTACCTTCACCCGTACCGTAGTTGAAAAACGTGGTCATCTGGAGGATGCGGATATCGCTGGTTTCATCAACGCCGGCTATACACAGGCGAATGTCTTGGAGGTTATTTTGGGTGTGAGTGTTAAAACCCTCTCCAATTACACGAGCCACGTGACAAACCCGCCTTTGGGAGGTTTCGCCAGCGAAGCTTGGGAACCTAAGGCCAGCAAAACGGCGGCGTAATGCTAGCCATCACAGCAAGGGGTGTATAGCGCGTTTACCTATACAGCCCTTGTTTTGTGCCTTTCCCCACAGCGCTCAAAACGCGCTCCTTCAATAGCAAGTTCTGCACAGGGTTGCGTAAGGATCTTTCCTGAATCATGCGATGGTGTTGCGTGCCGGCCCATGGTGCTGCCCTAAGAAAAAAACTAATTGATAGGCAAAGCAATATGGAAGCAGGTTTTTCCCGGCTCAGACTGCACACAGATGCTCCCTCGATGCCGATTTTCAATAATACGGCGACAAATCTCTAAACCTAGCCCTGTACCTTTGCCGGGCTCTTTTGTGGTAAAAAACGGCTCAAAAATACGCGACTGCACCTCCTTAGGTATCCCAGGTCCGGTGTCTTCCAGGTCAACACATAAAAACCTATCTTCCTTATAGGTGCGAAGGGTAATGGTCCCCTTGCCATCCATAGCATCGATGGCGTTATCCAAGATATTGGTCCATACCTGGTTCAGCTCGCTGCCATAGACTTCAATCTCGGGCAAAGAATCGTCATATTCCCGCACAATCTCAATGCCATATTTCCACTTATTCTTTAAAATAAGTAGCGTATCCTCAATGCCACGATGAACATCCACCCGCTGCCTGGCGTCTTTGTCCATATACGAATACGACTTAATCGCCCCAACAAGGGTGCTAATCCGTTTAGAGGCATTCTGGCCATCATAAATCATCGAGTATACCTCGCAGGAAAGTGCAAGCCAGCGTATTCCCTGGTGGCGCATAGGCTCCTCCGGGTGATCTTTCCAGACATCTTGCAATTCTGTAATCTCCTCAATATCAACGCCCGAAATCGCCAGTGAAGGCGCCCATTTCCAGGGTTCGGGCACGCCATATTCTTCTAACCATTCATAAAATGCATCTTCCCGCTTCTGTGCGGTGCGGGAATCAACCACCTGTTGCGTAATGTTTTCAAAGGCACGCTCACGCAGTTTTAACCATTTTTCCGTATGCTCATCGTCCAAATAAGCTCTGCCATATTCCAAATTCCAGATCTCAAGTTGACGAATCAGCGGCATGATTTTTTCCATTGTGCGCGCTAGTGACGCCGCGGGATTGTTCAGCTCATGCGCGAGCCCCGCAGATAGCGTACCAAGCGATGCCATTTTTTCTCGCCCACGAATAAAAGACTCCAATCCTCGTGAGCGTTCTGCAATCGCCTTAAAGATGCTTTTTTCAAACGGACGACTCGAAAGCATGAGCTCCCGGAAATCGTCCATCTTCATAAGATATAATTTGCAAGGCGTCGTCGTGGTCAGGGTGACAGGGATTTTTTCCTCGGAAAAAAGCTGCACTTCCCCAAAGAAGTTCGGAGCATCTTGGCGCCCAGCAGGAATATCCTCTGCCCCGGTGCGCTTAGTTACAATAATATGCCCATCTACTAGGATATAAAATCCTTGCGGCGTCTCACCTTCTTTAACAACCACCGCCCCTTGGTCATATTCCAGCGTTTCAACGTGATCGCACATCCAGTGAATACGATCATCCGAGATTTCCTTAAATGCCGGAAATGCCCGTAATTCTCTATAACACTCCTCAGATCCTCCTGACATTAGAGACCCAATAGATATTCGCTAATAAAGCGCTGCGTAATCGAGCCATCGCCCACCGCCGCAGAAACGCGCTTGATTGGTCCCAGGCGCACATCCCCCACGGCAAACACGCCTGGCACAGATGTTTCTGTCAAATATGGGTCACGCTCTAATTTCCAGGGTTTGCCATATTCTGCTTTTTTTAAATCATTCCCCACAACGATAAACCCGCGATCATCGCGTGCAACGGCGTCATCCACCCAGCCCGTATGCGGTGTTGCGCCAATAAAGGTAAACATCGCCCCTGCCGGTAAGGTTTCTTCTTCCCCATCATCCAGATTTTTTAACGTCACCCTCTCTAGCGATTCTTTTCCATCAACCCGCACCGGTTCACGCTGATAATGCACGGTAATGTTTTCTGTGCGCTCAATTCTGTCAGCCAGATAACTTGACATTGTCTCGCGTATATCCTTCCTGCGGCAGACAATGTGTACGTTCTGTGCATATTCACAAAGTAGCATCGCTGCCTGGCCCGCTGAGTTTCCTGCGCCGATAATAAATACTTCTTTATTTTTACACGCCAGCGCCTCCACCATCGCGGCGCCATAAAACACCCCCAGCCCCTCTAATTCTTTTACGCCAGGTATATCCAGCTGGTTATAAGTCACGCCATTGGCAATGACCAAACTATGACAGCTAATCTCCTCACCATTCTTAAGCGTAACAAATTTATACTGCCCATCGATACGCATCCCCGTCACTTCATTGGTGATAAGGGTGGCGCCAAAGCGTTTAGCCTGATCCAACGCACGCCGCGCTAATTCTGAACCGCTAATACCAGCAGGAAATCCTAAGTAATTTTCAATCAACGAACTCGTGCCAGCTTGCCCTCCCGGTGCAGATTTTTCCACCATAGCGGTGGGGATGTTTTCTGTAGAGGCAGCCACAGCGGAAGCCAGACCTGCCGGGCCAGAGCCGACAACAATAACCTCATAAAACGCCACTTCCGGCTTCGTATTTAGCCCTACTTTTTCTGCAAGCTCATCCAAGGTAGGATTATGCAACTGTGTTCCATCTGCCAACACAACACAAGGCAGCCCTTTATCTTTATCGATAGAAGCGAGTAGGGGGTCTGCATTAGGATCGCCCTGAATATCCACCCATGTATAGGGCAAATGGTTCCGCGCAATAAAATCACGCACCGTATGTCCATGAAACGACCATTGGTAATCAATAATGCGAATGCCATTAAATTCTGGGCGATGAGTATTCTGCCAGTGATAGAGCTGGTCATCTAACACCGGGTAAAGCCGCTCCTCTGGTGGATCCCATGGCTTCATCAAATAATAATCTAAATTTAAATCATTAATCGCACGAATCGCCACATCATTATCCGCATATGCCGTTAGCAGCATGCGGCGTGCATCAGGGTAAATTTCCATCGCCTTGGAAATAAACTCCGTGCCTAGCATTTCCGGCATACGCTGATCGACTAAAAACAAAGCAACAGGAAGGCTCTTCCGCTTCAACTCCTTTAAAATCTCTAAAGCTTCCTTTCCCGATTCAGAGCGCACAATGCGGTAATCTTTTGCGTATTTATCACGCAAGTCGCGCACCACGGCGCGCAGCACCTCTGGCTCATCATCTACGGAAAGAATAACCGGCTTTGCCGGCTCTTTAAGAGCATCATTCATAATAGTTACCCCCTAATAATAATACGCTGTGTTGTCTCTATGCCTTTAATTTCTCTGGGACCAATTTATCAATCACTGGCAATTTGCGTATGGCATAAATCCCTGAGCCATTCAGCGCTACAACCACGCCCAGCACAACCAATAAAACGGGAAACTCCCAGCCCCCACCTTCACTGCTAAACACCCAGCCATTGCCCATATGCGCCCAGCTGGCTCCTAAGAGAATGGGTAAGGATAGCAATGCTGCAAGCCGTGTATAGACTCCTAGTATTATTGCCGCTCCGCCTACAATCTCACCAAAGATCGTCAGATATGCCACGATCGGCGGAAGCCCCAGGCTTTCAAAAAAGCCTACCGTCCCAGCAACCGTAAACACCAACACTTTTAACAGGCCATGGGCCAATAAGATCGTTCCAAAGGCTAAGCGTAACAGTAATGCAGCATAATCAGATGAGGTGGCGTTATGAGACATGGCAAAAATCCTTGTGATAATTAAATACAAGCGTGGTCCTCTTTATCAAAATGTAACCATAAAAACAATAGCTGACGAATATACTAGGGTTTTTATTGCAAGCAGCTGCATAACCACCTATTTTACCGAGCTGTAAACAATGATGGTGCAGTAATAACAAGCAAAACACCTATGAAGTACTTATCCCATTACGCCAAGATAGTTACACTTATTGTATTATTCCCCGTGTTGCTCACGGGTTGTGGTGAAGAACAGCAAGAGCAAGGTAGCGCCCCACCGCCGCCTGAAATAAAAGTCAGCCGCCCCATTCAAAAAGTGCTTACAGAATGGGATGAATACACCGGCCGTTTTCGTGCGGTTGAAGAGGTTGAAGTGCGCGCCCGGGTCAGTGGCTATCTAAAAGAGGTAAATTTTAAAGACGGGCAAATCGTGCAACAGGGCGACGTGCTCTTTGTCATTGATCAGCGTCCTTTCGAAATTGCGTTTAAAGGGGCCGAGGCACAGTATAAATTAGCCGAGAGAGAATATGCCCGTATTGAGAAATTGCGCAAAACAAAGAGTGCCGCTTTTTCGCAAGAGCGCCTCGACCGCCGCGCGCAAGAGCTCCAAGTTGCTGAAGCAACGCTTGATCGCGCCAAGCTCGATCTTGAATTCACTGAGGTAAAAGCCCCGATCTCTGGCCGCATCAGCCGCGATTTTGTCAATGTGGGCAACCTTGTAAACGGTAGTGATTTAAATGCCACCATCCTCACCACCATTGTTTCAACAGACCCTGTTCATTTCTATTTTGAAGCGAGCGAGCGCGAGCTCCTCAAATATATCCGCCTAGACCAATCGGGGCAGCGCGAGGCCTCGCGCACAAAAGCAAATCCTGTTGAAGTTAAGCTGCAGGATGAAGAAGGCTACCCACACAAGGGGGTGATGGATTTTGTCGATAACCGCGTTGACGATAGCACCGGCACGATTGAAGGCCGCGCTATCATCCCCAATCCAGAAGGTGTCATCCAGCCCGGCCTATTTGGCCGCGCGCGCATACCAGGCAGTGGGGAATATATCGCCATACTTGTTCCAGACACGCTGATTGGCACCAATCAATCACGCAAATTTGTCTATGCCGTGACCCCGCAAAATGAAATAGAACAGCGCACGGTTACGCTCGGCCCCATTCATCAGGAAGATTTACGCATCATTCGCACAGGCCTCTCTGCGCGTGATCGTATCGTTACAAAAAGTATTCAGCGCGTCCGTGCCGGGATGAAAATCACGCCTGTGAACACGGACCTTGCGGCTGAATATCCTTAGAAAGCCACACGCATGACGTTTTCTCATTTTTTTATAGATCGCCCTATCTTCGCGGGTGTTATCTCTGTCATCATTATGATTATTGGTGGGCTGTCTTATACCAGCCTTTCCGTCACGCAATACCCTGAAATTGCCCCACCTACTATTGAAGTAACGGCGAACTACCCCGGCGCCAGCCCTGATGTTATTGCTAACACGGTCGCTACCCCCATCGAGCAAGAAGTAAATGGTGTAGAAAACATGCTCTACATGTTTTCGCAGTCCACCAGCGATGGGCAGATGCGCCTTACGATTACCTTTGAGATTGGTACAGACCTTGATCAGGCACAGGTCTTGGTACAAAACCGCGTGGCGATTGCAGAACCACGCTTGCCAGAACAGGTCCGCCGCCTTGGCGTGGTAACGCGCAAAAGCTCCCCAAATCTCATGCTTGTCGTAAACATGCTTTCACCCGGAGGCACGTATGACCAAACCTATATTGCTAACTATGTGACCCTACAAATCAAAGACCAACTCTCCCGTATCGATGGGGTAGGGGATGTGCGTCTTTTCGGCGCCGCGCAATACTCCATGCGTATTTGGCTCGATCCAGATCGCATTGCCTCTCTCAACATGACAGCAGGGGATGTGCTAGCGGCACTGCGTTCACAAAATATTCAAGTGTCTAGCGGCACCCTAAACCAAGCTCCCGTCCCACGACAGCGCGCCTTTGAACTCAATGTACAAACCCAGGGCCGCCTTACGTCACCAGAAGAGTTCGCGAATATCGTCGTCAAAGCAGGGGATAATGGTCGTGTGGTACGCATACGTGATATTGGACGAGTCGAAATCGGCGCAGAAAACTATGCCACTAAAGGCTATCTCGGCGATAAGCCCGCCATTGCCCTGCCTATCTTCCAGCGTCCAGGGTCAAATGCGCTGGAAACCGCGGATGCCATCATCGCTAAAATGGAGGAGCTATCCGCTTTCTTTCCAGACGATCTGGAGCATGAGATTATCTATAACCCAACGGAATTTGTTGCCAAATCCATTGATTCGGTGATCGAAACGATGATCGAGGCCGTCTTTCTAGTGGTGCTGGTGATCATTGTGTTTTTGCAAAGCTGGCGTGCGGCAATTATTCCAATATTGGCGATTCCCGTTTCCTTAATTGGTGCCTTTGCTGTTCTTGGCGCGTTAGATATGTCGCTCAACACGCTCACCTTATTCGGATTGGTATTAAGCATCGGTATTGTTGTCGATGACGCCATCGTACTCGTGGAAAATATGGAGCGCCATATGCAAAACGGCTTAAGCGCTCGTGACGCAGCGCGTAAAACCATGCGCGAGCTGGCTGGCGCGTTAGTGGCAACCAGCCTAGTGCTGATTGCGGTATTTGTTCCCACCGTGTTCATTCAGGGCATTTCCGGCCAGTTTTATCAGCAATTTGGTATCACGGTTGCGATCACCACGGTGATTTCGCTGCTAGTCACGTTTACGTTAAGCCCCGCCATGGCCGCATTACTGTTTAAACCAAATCGTAACGATCCGTGTGATCGGCCGAGGGCATGGTACCAGCATCCGTTTAAATATTTTTTCTGCAGCTTTAATGCTCTGATCGAGGGATTCTCAGAGCGTTACGGCAAATTTATTTGTAAAGCCGTTAAGATGGGAGCATTAAGCGTATTGGTGTATATGGGGCTGATGGCAGTAACTGCCATACAGTTTAACCGAGTTCCCACCGGCTTTATTCCTGCGCAAGATCAAGGATATTTCATCGTCAGCATTCAGCTTCCTCCGGGGGCATCGCTCTCACGGACCGATGTTGTAGTAAAAGATGCGGTCGATCGCTTGATTGCTATTGATGGCGTAGTGAATGCTGTTGCCTTTACGGGCTTCGCCGGTGCTACCTTTACCAATGCCTCGAATGCAGCAGCCATCTTCCCTGTGCTCGATTCGTTTGAAAACAGAGAAATCTCTGGCCGCGGCTATTATGCTATTTTGGCAGATATGCAAGCCTCTATGTCACAAATTGAAGATGCATTTGTTGTGGTTATTCCTCCGCCATCGGTGCGGGGTGTCGGTAATGGTGGCGGGTTTAAAATGATGATTCAGGATCGCGGTGGTCGAGGCCTTGAGGCATTAGAAGCTGCCATGTGGCAACTCGCGGGTGCGGCAAATCAAGCACCGGCGACCACACGTGTATTTAGTTTCTTTGAAACCAGCACTCCGCAGCTCTATCTTGATATTGAGCGCGAACGGGCACAGCGTCTTGGCGTGCCTATAGAACGGGTGTTTGAAGCGCTAGAAGTCTATCTCGGTTCTGCCTTTGTGAATGACTTTAACTATCTCGGCCGAACTTTCCGTGTCACCGCCCAGGCCGATGCACCATTCCGCCTGACCAAAGATGATGTAGACCGTATTCGTGTTCGTAATAACAACGGCGATATGGTGCCGCTCGGCACCGTTGCGGTGTTTGAAGATACCTCCGGCCCATCACGTGTGCCGCGCTATAACCTCTATCCCGCCGCAGATCTCATTGGCGATACAGCACCTGGCTTTAGCTCAGGGGAAGCGCT
>JANQQO010000161.1 GCA_028289305.1 Rickettsiales bacterium
CCTGAAACGCATCATAAGTCATGCCCCGCTTGGCGGCGATCTGATCGAGCGGCGCCCGCGCCACCAACACCCCACCTTGCGCATGCGCATGGCCTGGAAATTCCGGCAAGCCTACGCGCAGATACGCCGCATCTAAAAACGCCTTCGTCCGCTTCGGCAATAGCGCGGCTAACTCTTCCTCACTCCACACGTAATACGCACCTTCCACCGCATCAGTCTCCGCATCATAGGCAGAGGCAAACCCACCACCACTCACCACCATATGTTCCGCCACGAAATCCAGTGTCTTGCGCACCACATCTTCATAATACGGCTTCCCGCTCAGCGCATACCCCTCCAGATAACACAGCGTCAGCAAAGCCTGGTTATAGAGCATCTTCTCAAAATGCGGCACCTGCCAGTGCGCATCAACGCTATAGCGGTGAAATCCGCCACCCACATGGTCATAAATCCCGCCTGCGGCCATACCATCCAGGCTGCGCAGCAATATATCCCGTGCCTGCTTATCCTTATAAAACCGGTAATATTCCGCCAGAAACAGCAGATAGGTCTCATGCGGGAATTTCGGTGCGGTGTAAAACCCACCATGCACATCATCATGCGATACTTTCAAATGATGCACCAATTTCTCTACGCTTGCCTGCAGCACCTCCTTCTGTACCGTGCCAGCACGCCCCTGCGACAGCGTATGTTTCAGCCGCTCTGTCACTTGCATGCCCATCGCCTCCACCTCAGCGCGCTTATGCTGCCAGGCATGCGCCATACTCTTAAGCAGCTCCGTAAAACTCGGCTGGCCATAGCGCTGATCTCTCGCAAATGTTCCCCCAGCAAAAAACGGCTTCAGATCCGGCGTTAAGAATACGTTATTCGGCCAGCCGCCTTCACGCGTAATAATCTGCCGCGCCAGCATATAGATCTCATCCAAATCCGGCCGCTCTTCTCGGTCCACCTTAATATTGATGAAATCCGCATTCATCCGCGCAGCCATCGCTTTATCGGCGAACACCTCGCGCTCCATCACATGGCACCAATAGCAGGTGGAATAGCCAATGCTTAAAAAAATCGGCTTCTGCTGTTTTTTGGCCAGGCGCAGCGCCTCTGCACCCCAAGGGTACCACTGTACCGGGTTATGCGCATGCTGCCGCAAATACGGACTCGCCGCCCCTAAAAGCGCATTACTATCATTCGACTCTTCTGCCATCCTATATCCAAAAATGCTCCGAAACCCTGTTGTATACAGCAAAATCCTAGGTATAACTATCAATAAAAACCATGATGAACTTTCTCCCCCCGCCTGCGGGGGGAGCAACAAATCTGAGCGCTGCGTAGCACTAGCGAAGCAGAGCCAGATTTGTGAGGGGGGTGTCCTCCAGAAGACAGAAAACAGATGACTGAGGACAGAAAAATCTATTCAGTCCTCTGTCTTCAGTGAACACCCCCACCAGAAGCGCTAAGCTCGCCTACGCTTGCTAACCGCTTCTTGCCTCCCCCGCAGGCAGGGGAGGATAACATACACACAATCGAAAGAAGGAGGAACCATCATGATCGACGATACCAGCCTAGACACCCTATTCCGCAATGCCAGAACCCACAGCACCTGGCAGGATAAACCCATTGATCCCGCGTTATTAGAACAGGTCTACGATCTTGCAAAAATGGGCCCAACCTCGGCGAATTGCTGCCCGATGCGCATCGTGTTTGTTACCTCACCAGAGGGTAAGGAAAAGCTCAAACCCTGCCTCGCCCCCGGCAATATCGATAAAACCATGTCTGCCCCAGCCACTGCGATTATCGCGATGGATATGGCGTTTTACGATCACCTCCCCACACTCTTCCCGCATACCGATGCGAAAGCGTGGTTTACCGGAAATGACGAAAAAATCCTCGATACCGCCTCCCGTAATAGCTCACTACAAGGCGCGTATGTCATCCTCGCCGCACGCGCACTCGGGCTAGATTGTGGGCCAATGTCTGGGTTTGATGTAGAAAAATGCGACGCAGCCTTCTTTGCCGGCACCAGCTATAGGTCCAACTTCCTGTGTAATCTCGGTTATGGCGATGAGAGCGGCCTGCATCCACGCAGCCCCCGGCTTGATTTTGCCACTGCCTGCCAGGTGGTCTAGTA
>JANQQO010000256.1 GCA_028289305.1 Rickettsiales bacterium
GCCCGTGATGGATATTCCTGGTATGCCCGGCGGGCAGATGGGCATGATCAACCTCAATGATATGATCAGCAAAGCCCTCGGCGGCATGCCAGGAATATCCATCATGGGCATGCCGCCATTGCCGCCATCGCGCACATCGATCTCTATCTCGCGATCATCGAGCGCGCCTTCACGCAGCATCTTGCGGAATTTTTGCCGGGTTTCTGAGCGGGCATCTTCGCCGACTAGCGCATCGAGCACGCGCTCTTCTGCGGCGAGCTCGGCTTTGGCCGTGACTTCTTTACGCAAGCGATCGCGCACGATGCTGATCGCCATTTCGGTGAGATCGCGGATGATGGATTCGACATCACGGCCGACATAGCCGACTTCGGTGAATTTCGTGGCTTCGACTTTGATGAACGGGGCGTTGGCGAGTTTGGCCAAGCGCCGGGCAATTTCGGTTTTACCAACACCGGTAGGGCCGATCATCAGGATGTTTTTCGGCACAATTTCTTCCTGCAGCGCGCCTTCTACCTGATGGCGGCGATAGCGATTCCTAAGCGCTACAGCGACGGCGCGCTTGGCATCTTCCTGCCCAATGATGAAGCGGTCTAATTCAGAAACAATTTCGCGTGGGGAGAGTGTGGTCATATTATTCCTTAATGAGGCGTTTTGCTATAGGGCGGGCTTTTACCCATAGGACAACAGCGATTATTGTGAGAACGGATATATGTAGCCCTATTAAAACAAGTGTTTGTGTATGATTTCCTGCTGTTGGGGTGAAGAGGAAGTAAATAGTGCCTGCATAATTAGCCAGCTGCTTTGCCACCATAATAGCGGAATAAAGAGAAAGTCCGCGGACGATTAAAAATGCGATATCTTCTTTTTTCATTGTAGTACCTCGATGGTTAAGTTGTCATTGGTGTAAACGCAGATATCGGCGGCGATCTCCATGGCTTTTTTGACGATGGTTTCTGCATCGGCCTTTTTATTATCGATTAGAGCGCGGGCGGCGGCTACGGCATAATTACCGCCAGAGCCAATGCCGACCACGCCGTGTTCGGGCTCTAACACATCGCCAGTGCCGGTGAGCACGAGGGTGTGTTCTTTATCAGCGACGATCATCATGGCTTCTAGCCGGCGCAGATAGCGATCAGTGCGCCAATCTTTTGCAAGCTCGACACAGGCGCGTGTGAGCTGGCCGGGGTGTTTCTCCAGCTTTCCTTCTAAACGTTCAAACAAGGTGAGTGCATCGGCAGTGGCGCCGGCAAAGCCAGCAACAATAGTGCCATCTGCGAGTGTGCGGATTTTCCGGGCAGTGGATTTCATCACCGTGCTGCCGACGGAGACCTGGCCATCGCCCGCGATAACGGTTTTGCCATTTTTTTTGACACAGAGGATGGTGGTGCCATACCAGGTGGAATTGCTTGTATGTTCCATAGAAGAAGCTAGCCTTTTGCGTTAAATGCCCTTATTATGTGGCGTTTGAGAGGATTAATTTCAAGGACTATTTGCTCTTTTTATGCGACAGGCGACAGTAGAAAGAAAGACGAAAGAGACAAGCATCCAGGTCATGGTGAATCTGGATGGGGTGGGGAAGTATGGCGTGAGCACCGGCATTGGCTTTTTGGATCACATGCTGGAGCAGCTCTCACGGCATAGTTTGATGGATTTAACGGTGAAGGCTGAAGGCGATTTACACATTGATTTTCACCACACCACAGAGGATGTAGGGATCACAATTGGCCAGGCCGTGGCAGAAGCTTTGGGTGAGCGCAAAGGCATTACGCGCTATGGCCACGCCTATGCGCCGATGGATGAGACGCTGTCACGCGTGGCGCTGGATATTTCTGGCCGGCCGTATCTGGTGTGGAAGGTGCAGTTCACCCGGGATAAATTGGGTGAAATGGATACTGAATTGTTTAAGGAATGGTTTGCGGCGTTTGCGCAATCTTCAGGTATCACCCTGCATGTGGAGAATCTCTATGGCACGAATAACCACCATATTGTGGAATCGTGCTATAAGGCGCTCGCACGCTCGCTGAAAGTGGCGATAGCGATTGATCCACGCCAAGCGGATGCGGTGCCTTCAACCAAGGGAACCCTGGGCGGGTAGAGATTATGTTTAATCGTTTATCGACCTATGCGGTGTATATTCACCCAGAAAAGCCAAATGCGCTGGAACAGGCAAGGTTTGTTCCGGAAGGATTTTCTTGGGTGGCATTTGTTTTGTCAGTGGTGCTTTTAGCGCCGCTATGGACGTTATATCACCGCTTATGGCTGCTCACGGCGTTTATTATCCTCTTCTTTGTCGGCTTGGGATATTTGCAGGTGGAGGCATGGCTGGATGAAATGAGTGGGTTCATACTGCATATCGGTTTTTCATTATGGGTTGGGTTTGGCGCGTATGATTGGTATGGCACGGTGTTGCGGCAGCGGGGTTATGCGCTTTCTGGCGTGGTGATGGCGCCGAATTTGGTCGGCGCGCAGCAGCGGTTTTTTGACCATTATTTCCGAGGAGAAGAGGAGTCGTCGCTTTCTGAGCATGCGTCAGATTCGATGGTTTCCATGCCTTCCACATGAGTGTTGTTATTATTGATTACGGGTCGGGCAATCTGCATTCCGCGGCCAAGGCTTTCGAGCGCGCGGCGCAAGAGTCAGGTCAGCAGATTGTGGTGACGAGCGATGCAGAAGCGCTTTCTGGCGCTAGCCATATTGTGCTGCCCGGTGTGGGCGCCTTTGGCGATTGTGCGGCGGGGTTACGTGCATTGCCTGGCATGGTGGATGCGCTAGAAGAGCAAGTACGGGTGCAGAAGAAGCCGTTCTTTGGTATTTGCGTTGGTATGCAGCTGCTTGCAGAAAGGGGCTTGGAACACGGTGAACATGCGGGGCTTGGGTGGATTAAGGGAGAGGTGGCAGCCTTAGCGCCCAGTGATTCTGCATTGAAAATTCCGCATATGGGTTGGAATGGGCTAAAGATTACACGTGCGCACCCTGTGTTGGAGGGTATTGAAGAAGATGCCCATGTGTATTTTGTCCACTCGTATCAGCTTGTGTGCGAAGATGCAGAGGATGTGGTGGCAACAGTGGAGTATGGCGGTGCAGTAACGGCGATTGTAGCACGTGAAAATATCATCGGTACGCAATTTCACCCGGAAAAAAGCCAGCAGGTTGGCCTGACGCTGATTAGAAATTTCTTGCGTTTATAGCGGCTACTGCACTAGAGAAAAGTGTATGATCTTATTTCCAGCGATTGATTTACAAGACGGAAAATGCGTGCGCTTGCGGCGTGGGGATTTTTCTAAGGTGACGGTGTTTTCAGATGACCCGGCGGCACAGGCAGCGTCTTTTGCTGAGCAGGGCGCAGAATGGCTGCATGTGGTGGATTTGGATGGCGCCTATGAAGGCCGGCCGGTGAATACCGATGCTATAAAGGGCATATTGGATGCGGTGGATATTCCCATACAGCTTGGCGGGGGTATGCGCGGGCTTAATATGGCGGAGACCTGGATTAATGCTGGGGCTTCACGCATTATTTTGGGCACAGCAGCGCAGCGCCGACCGGAGCTGGTGAAAGAGGTATGTGGTGCGTTTCCTGGTAAGGTTGCGGTGGGGATTGATGCGAAGCGCGGACGTGTGGCGGTGGAAGGATGGTCGGAAACCTCGGATATGGCAGCGGTGGATTTAGCGCGTAAGTTTGAAGATGCCGGTGTGGCGGCAATTATTTATACCAATATTGACAAAGACGGCATGATGCAGGGGCCGGATGTTGAGGGCACGAAGGCGTTGGCGGAGAGCATCTCTACGCCGGTGATTGCTTCTGGTGGTGTGTCGTCTATCGAGGATTTGCAGGCGCTGAAGGCAATAGAGGCCTCTGGCGTGATGGGGGTTATTGCAGGCCGCGCGGTGTATGATGGCAAGGTCGCTATTGGTGAAGCAGTAGAATTACTGCGCTAGAAGGTGGCTTGCCAGTAAGGCGCTGGTAGGCTTGGGGTGAGCAGTATCACCACCGCCCAGAGCAAGAAAGCTGGAACCGCAATAAAAGAAATGATACGACAGCTATAGCATAGCGCCATGTGCTGTTCGCCAAGGATTTCTTCGTGTAGGTATAGCATAAACCAGATGACAGCGACCGAGAAGAGCAATAGCGCGATATTGACGACATAATCGATATTGAGCTGGACGGAGCCAAATTCATGGTTAAGGAGTAGGCTGCCAAGCCCAATGAGTATCCATAAGACGCCCGCGCCAATGACAACACCTTCGGCGAGTAAAAATGCGGCATAGCCAATGCGTTTCTTCCAGCTATGGCGGCGTAGGAACCACACTAGCAGTAAGAAGATTACTGGGAAATATAAGAAGATGGTCCAGAGATGGCTGGGCGTACCGAGGTTGAAGAGCGGCTGTAATTCTTCATAGGAAAGGGGTTGTAGGTTGCGGGTGGCTATGGCCGCATTGAGTGCGTCTTGTGTAGGGAACCACACTGTGCTGCGTTCTATTTCATCGAACAGAAAAAATCCTTGCTGGGCTTCGCCTACGATAAACCCACGATAAAATTGTGCACGGGTGACATCAGATACATGGATGGTGTGATTCGGATCATAGATAACGGTACCTTCTTCGGCAAAAAAACGGTTATTTCCGATATAGTTTTCTAACGGCGTGCGGAACTCCCAGTTTTTAAACGTGATTGCTGCTTGCGCTTGGCCGGGAACTGCGATATGCACTAGGGCAAGCAGGATCACACAGAGCATTATGGTGATGGGTTTTCTATGCATCGTAGGAGCATAGAGAGTCTGAGGCTAACACACAATATACTAAAGGAATATATCGCTATGCAGCCAGCCCAGGATTACATCGAAGAGGTACGCAACCAATATGAGGATTACCCTTATCCTCCGCGAGATCCGGAAGGTGAAAAGAAGTATTTATTAGCATCTTCGAGTGAATCGTTGGATCTGGTGAATCATTATTGTTTTGGCGGTAAGCGGGATGTTCGGAAAAATTTTCGGGCGTTGGTGGCTGGTGGCGGCACGGGCGATGCCTCGATTTTTCTGGCGGAACAATTACGCGATACGGATGCGGAGATTATCCATTTGGATATTAGCGAGGCCTCGATGGCGGTGGCTAAAGAGCGTGCGAAAATACGCGGCCTGGACAATATTACCTGGGAGCATGCATCGCTATTGTCTTTGCCCAAAATGTCGCTTGGGAAGTTTGATTTCATTAATTGTTGCGGGGTATTGCATCACTTGGAATCGCCCAAGAGAGGTTTGCTTGCGCTTAAATCGGCGCTAAAGAGTGATGGTGCGATGAGTATTATGGTCTATGCGCGTTATGGCAGAACGGGTGTATACCAGATGCAGAACCTGATGCGTATGATTAACGGGGATGAGAAGAATGCGGCAAAGAAGGTAGAGAATTGTGAGAAAGTGCTGGCCGATTTGCCTCCATCAAACTGGTTTAAGCGTGGTGAAGATTTATATGCTGATCATAAATTAGGCGATCCTGCGGGCGTGTATGATTTGCTGCTGCATTCGCATGATGTGTCGTATGATGTATTGGATTTGTATGAATGGGTGGAGTCGTGTGGGTTGCAGATAGGGAACATCCCATTCAACAGAGGGCAAGGGCGGTTGTTATATAAGCCTTCTTCCTATATCAAGGATCCTGAGTTATTAGCAGAAATAGAAAAATTGCCACCAAGAAATCAGCAAGCGATTGCCGAGCTGATCAATGGTTCGATACGGAAGCATATGTTTTATGCGATGCCAAAAAAAGTGGACCCACCTTCTGTGGATGATCTAGACAATATTCCTTTCTTCTCGCAGGAAATAAATGACAAAGATATGCATGAGAAACTTGCGAAATCGATTCAGGAGTCGGACAAAAGCCATGTCACTATTAAACAAAAAGAAATAAAGGTGTCGTTAAAATTAACGCCCATATCGCGGCTGTTATTCATACATATGGATGGGAATCGTACTTTCCGTGAGATATATGATGCGATACGCGTGGCGTGCAAAGAACAAGGTGAGCCAGAACATTCGGATGAAGAACTGGGTGCCGAGTTTAAGAAGATATATGATGTGTTGAATCAGTGTGATTTACTAGCATTGCGGCATAAATCGATCCCGCCTTTTATAAGTCGGCAAGAAATTCAGGCACGTGTTGAAGCGCAGTATCGCTAGGATGTAGCTGTTCCATTTCCTCCTATGTTGAAAACCCGCATTATCCCCTGTTTGGATGTGAAGGATGGCCGCGTGGTGAAGGGGGTGAACTTCGTGGATTTACAGGATGCTGGCGACCCGGTGGAACAGGCCAAGCTCTATGAAGCGCAAGGGGCAGATGAGCTATGTTTTCTGGATATTACAGCTTCAAGTGATAATCGTGATTTGATTTATGATGTGGTGACCGAGGTGGCGGAGCATTGCTTTATGCCACTAACGGTGGGCGGTGGTGTGCGCACATTGGAGGATGTACGAAAATTATTGCTGGCTGGGGCGGATAAGGTCTCGATCAATACTGCAGCGGTGAAGCGCCCGGAATTCGTACGTGAAGCGGCGGAAAAATTCGGCACGCAATGCATTGTGGTGGCGATTGATGCGAAGCGTAATGATAGTGGTGAGTTTGAGATTTTTACCCATGGCGGGCGTAAAGGTACGGGCATTGATGCGGTGGAATGGGCACGGCGCATGGAGGAATACGGTGCAGGAGAGATTCTACTGACCTCGATGGATCGTGATGGCACGAAGCAAGGGTTCGATATTGCGCTGACGCGCGCAGTGGCGGATGCAGTGACAATTCCGGTGATTGCTTCGGGCGGGGTAGGCGGCCTACAGCACTTTGTAGAAGGCGCAGAACAGGGGCATGCGACAGGGTTGCTCGCAGCCTCGATTTTTCATTTTGGCACATTTTCTATTGCCGAAGTGAAGCAGTATATGTTAGAGGCGGGTATCTCAGTAAGACTATAGTCATTTCACTTAAGCATAAATGCTTAAGTGAAATGACTATAAAATGAAAACTAGGGGGAAATCATGAGCGATACACTAGAAAAATTGTACGAGGTCGTGCAATCACGCCGCGGCGGTGACCCGGAAAAATCCTACGTAGCACGGATGTTCGGCAAGGGTATGAAGAAAATCACCCAGAAAGTGGGGGAAGAGGCGACCGAGACGATTATCGCCGCGCTTGCGCAGGGCAAAAAGCATACGGTGCAGGAAAGTGCGGATTTGCTGTTTCACCTGGTGATGCTGTGGGCGGAGAAGGGCGTGAAGCCGGCTAAAGTGATGAAAGAACTGGAAGACCGCATGGGCACCTCTGGCCTGGATGAAAAAGCCGCACGCAAGGATGCGGGTGAGTCTTGAGGCGAGGAGCTTCTAGAGATTTCGTCCCTCCGGCCCTACTACTTTTTCCACCAATTCCCTAGCGGCGCCTTCTTTGGCATTCCTGCTGGATAGTTGTTTTATCAGGATTTTTACTTCTTGAGGGCCTTCCAGTGCGGTGGTGAGGAGAAGGCCAATGCTGTTTTCTGCTAATTGTGTTGCCAGCTTAGGGTCTGCTTTGAGCGCAGCTTGCAGGTTTGGGCGGTTCTCTTTTATCGTATTTAAATGCTTGGTTTTTTTCTCCACATCTTCCTGCGCATCGCCAAACGCTTTAATCCCCGTTGCATCACGCAATACTACACTCACCGAGCTCTGCAGTAGGTGCCTGCCGATTTCTTTCGCCGCTTCGCTATTGGCCCGATTGAGTATTTTGGTGGTTTGTAAAATATCTACCGCCAGGGCAGCGTATTGATCGTATCTATCGCGTCCCGGGCGATTGGCGAAGAGCACATCGGCAAAAGTGTTCACATCGTTCAGACTGGGTGTGGGGACTTTTTTTAGAAGATCTTGTTTTTCGTCTGATGTGCGGTCTTTCTTGGTGCTTTTGTCTTTTGATCTAAAGCGGTCTTCTATGCCGTTGAGCTGGGAAAGCATGGTTTCTACTTCTTTTGGGGCAAGGTCTCCGCCGTTGCTTTGATACTTTGTGGCGAGCATTTGGTTATCCAGATTTGCAACACGTTTTTGTTGATGTAATAATTCTGCAAATTGTGTCACCGTACTTTGCATTCCGCTAGGCACGGTCGCGGAGAAGAATTCCGGCGCTGTTGCGAGTTGCTCGTCTAATTTTTCGCGCAGCGCGGCCGCGGCGGCTTTTTTGGCGGTGTGTTTTTGAGCATGTTCTTCAGCCCGTTCTTTTTCTTGGAGCTCTTGTCTTTCGGTGTCTAGATAATTTTCTGTTTCCCGCAAAAAATCCTCAAACTTTCTGTGAAAACTCATAAGGGAAGACGATATGCTACCATCTACGAGGTGCCCCATATTTATAAAGTTTTTAAGAAACGTTGTAAGGTCTCGGTTTGCCGTGCCACTATAAAGCTGTTTTACTAAACAAGTGTACGCTTGTGTAGGGCTGTGTTCAATAAGCTCGACCAATGCACGGTCTTTCTCCTCTATTCGCCCATAGGTAAGTTTTCTTATCCAATTTCCTATAGTAGAAAACCCTCCTGTTAAAAACCGGGCAGGGGTTCGTTCTTGCGTATGTAATCGCATAACAGCATTTGATAAGCCGATGCTAAACATAAGGGCTGGGTTAATAAGTTCCCTTCCGGAAGGTTTACCGGTTAGTATTGTCTTTGGTACTCTGGGTGATTTTTCTGGTAGTTGTAAAAATTGTGTAGCATCGAATGTAGCCTCTTCAAGTGCACGCATATTTTCTGCAGTACATAATGCTAGCGCCGGAGCATATTCTTCGCGTATCCACCCTTCCATAGCGTCTTTTTGCTCAGACATATCATTGTATTTTTGGTGTGCCAATAGTGTAAGGAGTATATATTGGTCTCCTGGGCTTTGAACCTTCTGTTCTTTTGCTGCTTTCTCAAATACGTCTTGGCCGACAATGTCTTTTGATGTGCGTTCGATAACCAAACCATGACATGACGTGATTATATTATCGTGCACTAACTCTGCCAGTTGTGTGTAAGAGAGATTACTAGGGCTTGTAAGCAGTTTTATCGTTTTTCCCATTTCAATAAGTTTCTCTTCCCACATGCGCATTAGAGCATCTAGCGCCTCGCCTGAGTAGCGTATTTTTATTGCCTCTATATCACGTGGTCTGCCCACCATAACACCAACCTTATATTGTTATCCTATTGATATTAGCAGGAAAAGGTTAACAAAAGGTTAACAAAATAGGGAATTTTGCTCCGAATGCGCGTTGGGGCAAAACAACGCTTGCATTCGGGGAGAAAATATGTAGGATGGCGCCTCCAAATCACCCTGTAAGGGTGGAATAGACATCATTATGGCACTGTAATTATGGCATTATACGAGAGTACATTTATTGCGCGTCAGGATATTTCTGCACAGGATGTAGAAAAGCTGACTGCGCATTTTACCGACATCGTGAAAAAGCACGGTGGTAAAGCGATTAAAGACGAATATTGGGGCTTGCGGGCGCTAGCATATCGCGTGAATAAGGCGCGTAAAGGGCATTATGTGATGCTGTGCCTGGAGGCGTCGGCTGAAGCGATTGGTGAGCTGGAGAGGCAATATCGCTTGCATGAAGATGTGGTACGGTTTTTGACCGTGCGTGTGAAAGAAATTGGGAAGGATGCTTCCCCAATGATGCAATCAGGCGCTGCAGAAGCGGCTTAAGGGTTTTTTTAAGGAGATTGATGATGCGTACGAGTAATGCTGCACGGAGCGGAGGCCCAGGGAAAAAGGTGTTTTTCCGCCGTCGCCGTAGCTGTCCTCTTTCTGAAAAGGGTGCGCCAGAAGTGGATTACAAAAATGTGAAACTGCTGTCCCGCTTTGTTTCTGAGCGTGGGAAGATTATGCCACGGCGTATTACCTCGGTATGTGCGCATAAGCAGCGCGAGCTGGCTTCGGCCATCAAACGCGCACGCCAATTGGCGTTACTGCCATATGTTGAGAAATAGGAGACGGGGTTCATGGCACTGCAAGTGATATTATTGGAGCCGATTAAGCGCTTAGGCCAGGTGGGCGATGTGGTGCAGGTGAAAAACGGCTATGCACGTAACTTCCTGATTCCTCAGAAGAAAGCAGTACGTGCGACAAAAGACAATGTGGCGTATTTCGAAGCGAAGCGCAAAGATATTGAAAAAGAGAATGCTGGCAAAATCGCAGAGGCGGAAAAGCTGGCGAAGCAGATCGATGGTGCAATTATTACATTGGTGCAGCAAGCAGGTGAAGACGGCAGGCTGTATGGCTCGGTGAAAGCTGCGGATATTGCAAAGGCGCTGGAAACCGAGAAGAAAGCCTCTGTTGATCGCAAGCAAGTAGTGTTGCATACGCCAATTAAATATATTGGTGTGCACACGGTGGAAGTGCATTTGCATGGTGATGTATCTGCGGTGGTGCATCCTAATATCGCACGGAGTGCCACGGAAGCTAAAGATGCTAAAGCCCGCTTTGAAAAAGGTGAAGTGGTAATGGAAGGTGGCGATGCCGGCCAACCAGAAGAAACACAGGAAGAAGTAGCTCCAGCAGAAGCGGCGGAAGAAAAAGAGCCTAAAAAAGCCAAAGCTGAAGAAGAGAAGGCAGACGCTGCTGCGGAAGATAGCCAAGAAGAAGCAAAGAAGCCTGCCAAAAAAGCAGCTAAAGCTAAGAAGGCAGAGCCTAAAGAGGCGGATGCTAAAGAAGAAGAGACAGCTGCAGACGCGGGCGACGCAGAAAAAGACGCAGACGCGAAGAAAGACTAGCCACCTATCAGGCCTGTTTCACAAGCTGGCCTATTTTTATCCTTCTTATCCTGTTTCACTCCAAAATTTTTGTCGTATTCGTACGTGGTATGGGTATAGTATTATAGTCACCCCACTTAAGCATTTCTGCTTGCTGCAAATGCTTACTTGCTGCGCTTCCGGTACTCAAGTAGTCCTTCTACGTTCCGTTCCGGTTCTCGCAAGTAAACATTTTCGCTAACCATAAATGCTTAATTGGAACGACTATACATACCTGGAACAGTAGATCTATGGAGTGATTATGGCGCCAAAGCCAGAAAACGTGGCCTCTATTACGGATGCGAAAACTGGCGAATATCGCGAGCTTCCGTATAATATTGAAGCAGAACAGATCTTACTCGGCGCTATACTCATTGATAACGAACAACTGCATAAGGTGGAGGATTTTCTCCTCGCTGAACATTTCTTTGAACCAGCGCATCAATGTATTTATACCCATATCCAAAAGCTGATGGCGCGGGGGCTGCTCGCGAATCCTGTGACATTGAAAGGTGTGCTGGATAAGGAAGAGGTGTTGAAGGATCTCGGTGGCGCCTCCTATCTGGCGAAGCTGAGTGGGCTTGCGGCGGGTATTGTTTATGTGAAGGATTATGGGCAGACGGTGTATGACCTGGCGCTGAATCGTGGGCTGATTCGCGTGGGGCAAGATATCGTGGAGGATGTGTATAGCGAGAAGGAGCTTTCTGCATCGGAGCAGATTGAGCAAGCGGAGCATCAGCTCTTTATGTTGGCGAGCGATGGGAGTAGTGATCGGCATTTCACGCCGGTAAAAACCTCGCTGACCGAGGCGATTAATCGTGCTGAGTTTGCGCTCAAGCAACAAGGCGAGATTAGCGGGGTGCCGACAGGGTTTACGGATTTGGATCGTTTGCTGGGCGGGTTGCATGATTCGGATTTGGTGATTCTAGCAGGGCGCCCATCGATGGGTAAAACCGCGCTTGCGGTGAATGTGGCGCTTAATGCAGCGCAAATTCTAAAAGAGCGTTATGAGAAGGCGGATGAGACGAGTGCGGAGCCGATGCAGTCAGTGGGGATTTTCTCACTCGAAATGTCGGCGGAACAGATCGCGGCGCGCTTGCTCTCGATGGAAACCGGGATTAGCTCGAATGATATTCGCCGTGGGCGGTTGGATGAAAGCAAGGGCGAGTTTGAAAAACTTGTACAGGGCAATCGCGCGCTCTATGAGCTGCCGATTTTTATTGATGATACACCCGCGCTGACAATCTCGGCGGTGCGGAGCCGGGCGCGGCGGCTGAAGCGTAAGCATAATCTGGGGTTGTTGGTGATTGACTATCTGCAATTACTGCGCGGTGTCGGTGGCGCCTCGCGTGATAGCCGCGTGCAGGAAGTGTCGGAGATTACACAAGGATTAAAGGCGATTGCGAAGGAGCTTAACGTGCCGATTATTGCGCTATCGCAGCTTTCGCGTGCGGTGGAGCAGCGGGATGATAAGCGGCCGCAGCTTTCGGATTTGCGCGAATCGGGGAGTATTGAGCAGGATTCGGATATCGTGATGTTTATCTATCGTGAACAATATTATTTGGAACGGACGCGCCCGGCGGATGGCACGGATGAGCTAGAAGCGTGGATGGAGAAGAACGGCGAGCGCTGGATGCATACGCGCAATAAGGCAGAAATTATTGTTTCCAAACACCGTAGTGGGCCGATTGGGAATGTGCATTTATTGTTCGAGTCGGCCACGACGCAGTTTAAAGATTTGGCGCAGGATGAGTATAGCAGCAAAGCGCCGTTTAATTCGGATGACCCTCCTTTTGCCGTGTAGCTATGCCCACACCCCATGCTGATGCTACGTTAGAGATCAATCTTGCGGCGATTGCCGCTAATTACCAGACATTACAGAAACGGGCTGCTGCGGCCGAGTGTGCGGCGGTGGTGAAGGCAAATGCTTATGGTTTGGGCGTGGAGGAAGTAGCACCCGCACTGGCGCAGGCGGGTTGCACGCAGTTTTTTGTGGCGACCTTGGATGAGGCGCTGCAGCTGCGGGATGTGCTGCCGGAAGTGGCGATTTATGTATTTAATGGTTTGCGAGCCGGCTGTGAGGAAGTATTTCATGCCAATGCGATTACGCCTGTGCTGAATGATGCGGAGCAGGTGGCGCTGTGGAATGATTATGGAAAGAAGCAAGAAGCGGCGGTGCCGGCGGTGTTGCATGTGGATACTGGGATGAACAGGTTAGGACTGATGCCAAGTGAGGTGGAGCAAGTGGCGCAGGAAGAGGTGCCGGCGATTGCCTGGCAGTATATCATGAGCCATTTGGCCTGTGCGAATCAGCCGGAGCATGCGCTTAATGCACAGCAGCAGGCAGCATTTCTGGCCGCTCGCGAGTATTTTCCCGATGTGCCAGGGAGTATCGCGAATTCCGCCGGTATTTTTTTAGGCGAGGCGTATCATGCCGAATTGGTGCGCCCTGGTGTGGCGCTTTATGGCGTGAATCATGCGCCGGTGGAGGGTATGCACGCCGTGGTGACGCTGACAGCACGGATTATTCAGCTGCGCGAGATTGCTGCGCGGCAGACGGTGGGCTATGGCGCAACAAAAGAGGTGGAAGCGGGGTCGCGCTTAGCCACGGTGCCGGTGGGCTATGCAGATGGGTATTTTCGTGCATTGAGTAATTGTGGTGCGGTGGCGATTGCTGGGCAGAGGGCGCCTATTGTTGGTCGTGTGTCTATGGACTTGATTGTCGTGGATGTTACCGATATACCAGCAGAAGCGCTTTTTATTGGCGCGGAAGTTGAGCTCGTAGGCCCGCATATAGTGGTGGAAGAAGTGGCACAGCAGGCGGGTACGATTGGCTATGAAGTGTTAACGCGGCTGGGCGGGCGTTTTACGCGCG
>JANQQO010000261.1 GCA_028289305.1 Rickettsiales bacterium
AAGTGACTATAGTTTTTTAGTTTAGGAAATAATAGCCGACTGCGTGCAGCATATGGCTGAAGAATGAGAGTTTTTCGACATCTTTCCCAGCATGGAGCGGGAGGGTGATGGTGTCTGCACCGGGCTGGGTGATGGTGAGGTCAGCAATATGCGCGCCCTGCTCTACTGGCGCGGGAATAGGGCCGTTATAGGTGATGGTCACTTCCATATCTTTCTTACGCAGGCGATTAATGGTGAGGAGGACATCTTGGTCTACAACAAGCGGTACGGCTTTTTGTTGGCCGAACCACACCGTGGCTTCATCGACCACATCGCCTTTTTTATAGAGATGGCGGTTTTCAAATTGGCGGAAGCCATATTGCAGCAAGCGCTGGGCTTCATTTTCACGGGCACGCTGGCTATCCAGGCCATTTACTACGGTAACAAGGCGGCGGCCATCTTGTACGCCGGAAACAGAAATACCGTAGCCTGAATCCTGTGTGTGGCCAGTTTTAAGACCGTCTACGCCAACATCTTTACCCAGCAGGCGATTACGATTAGATTGACGAATGCCGTTATAGGTGAAGACTTGTTCGGCAAAATAGGGGTAGTATTCTGGAAAATCGCGGATGATGCGCCCGGAGAGTATGGCGATATCGCGCGCACTCATATAGTGGTTTTCTTCCGGCCAGCCGGTGGAGTTTAGGAAATTGGTATTGGAAAGCCCGAGGCGCTGTGCGGTTGCATTCATTTCATCAGCGAAGGCCTCTTCACTACCAGAAAGCCCTTCTGCTATCACGATGCAGGCGTCATTGCCGGATTGGATGACGATGCCGCGGAGCAAATCTTCGACCGAGACTTCATCTTTGACGCGGACGAACATTTTTGACCCGCCCTTACGCCAGGCTCTTTCGCTGACATCTAAGGTATCTTCAAGCTTAAGCACGCCTTTTTGCAGGCGGTCGAAGATGATGTAAATAGTCATCAATTTGGTCATGGAGGATGGGCCCATTGCCTCATCAGCGCGTTTTGCAAACAGCGTGGCGCCGGTTTCATAATCTAGCAAGATGGCGTATTCTGCCTTGGTTTGATAGCCACTGGCAAATGTGAGGGTGGGCAACAGTGCGGCGCAGAGGAGCAGTGCTGTGAAGGCCGCTTTAGCGGCTGACGATAATGGCATCATTGAATCCTAATTGTGCTACTTTTTCTAAGGCATTCCCGGCTTCCTGCTCTTTTTTGAAAGGGCCGAGCTTTACCCGATATAGACGCTTGCCACGGAAATCCGCCGCTTCGATACGGACCGGGCCGACACGGCGCAGGCCCACTGCCACGGTGCGGGCGCTATCTTTGGAGCTATAGGCACCGGTTTGGATGAAGTGTTCATCATAGGCTTGAAAACGTGCTTCCACTGTTTTATGGCGTGGTGAGGTGTGGTGGCGTGCCACACGCTGCATGGGCTTACTTGGCGCGTCATCGGAGGCGTTATAGAAGAGGCTGGCGGTGGCCTTACGGTCAAACTCTACGCGCACTTTGGCGAGACCATCCTCTTTAAAGCCGAGCACCTCTGCTGCACGCTCAGAAAGATCGATAATGCGGCCGGGAGCGAATGGGCCACGATCGTTCACACGGACACGAATGGCGCGGCCGTTCTTGAGATTCGTGACTTTGACAACGCTGGGCATAGGGAGTGTTTTGTGCGCAGCGCTTGAAACGTAGCGATCAAAAATTTCGCCATTAGCGGTGAGTTTATTGTGGAATTTAGGGCCGTACCATGACGCAATGCCCACTTCGTTATAGAACGGATCTTCTTTGGGGTAGTATTTTTTGCCTAACACGACGTATGGGTTGCCTACTTTGTAATTTTTCCAGTTTTCTTTGCGCGTGGGCGGACGTTTGGTAGCGTTATAGCGCTTTGGACGCCAAGATTCTGGCTTATAGGTGTCAGTGAGGGACTGGTAGGTATAGCCATAAGGACCTTTGTCTAAGGTGCTGGAAAGGCTGTTATTACAGGCGACTACTACTAGCGCTAACAGGCTGAGCGCTGATACTTGCATGGTGAATTTTTTGATCCAACGACTCATTTTACTGCATCCGATAATATGCCTACAGCAGTGGCGAAGTAATACGACCGGTTCCACTTCAGCAGGCGTTTATAATTCGCATAAATCAAGAAGGCTTCTCCATCCTTCCCGCCTGGCATGACCAGCGAAGCCTCCACATCGCGCGTAGGCAGATCTCTACCGTCTATACGGCGTATCCCCAGACGCTGCCACTCGCTAAGCGGACGCTCTTTTTCTTTATCTACAAAGGCGCGATCAAACCCTTCTGGCAATCGTACCTTTCTGCCCCATGTTGTATCATAATCCCACTCGTTTTGGGATAGGTAATTTGCGATGGAGGCGAATATATCCGCCCGAGTGCCCCAAATATCCTGCCTGCCATCATTGTCATAATCAACGGCATATTGCAGGAAGCTGGAAGGCATGAATTGGGTCTGGCCCATGGCGCCAGCCCAAGAGCCCTGCATTTTAGTTGCCGCAATATGCCCGCCATCGATAATTTTGAGGGCGTTTAGGAGCTCTTTACGGAAAAAAGCACTGCGCCGGCCATCATAAGCCAGGGTAGCGAGCGCCTCGATGACTGAGAAATTGCCGGTATTGCCACCAAAATCGGTCTCTATGCCCCAGAGGGCGACGATGAAACGTGGCTGCACGCCATAACGCGTACCAATAGTGGTCAGCAACTCCCTATTTTCACGAAACATGCGCCTACCCTTTTTGATGCGGCGCTGATTGACGACCAGTTTGAGGTATTCTTGGAAGGTGCGGGTGCTTTCTGGCTGTTTACGGTCTAGCTCAACAACTCTAGGATTGGGGATGATGCCTTTAAGCGCAGCATCCAGCGTGGGCGCAGAGATGCCCTCATCCGCGGCTTCTTGACGAAACGCATTGAGCCATTCTGTGAATTTGACGATATCGGTATTCGCGGAGGCAGAAGAAAGAGGAAATACGGCTGTGGTGATGATAAGAAGGAAAATACGAAAAAGCAGGGGCGTGCGCACAGAAAAAGCCGTTTACCTTCAATGGTTGTCTCTTAGGCTTTAGTATGGCAGAAAACCATTCTGACGCAAGCGCTATTTGCGTGAAAAAAGCCTGTGCATTTGGTGAGGAATTAATGGTGACGGAAGTGATTGATGCAGTGCTAAAAGGGGTGTGGGAGCACCCGGCTTGCGGGCCAGTAGGGCCGGTGGATATTGACAGCGTAGTGATTGCTGAAAATGTAGCAGAACGCGCTGCGGCATTGCTGGCGCCGCTGGGATTTAGCACGCGTTTGGGTCTGGTGGCAGATCCGAACACCTATGCTGCGTTAGGAGAGCAGCTGGAGAGGGTGTTACAGCAGGATTACGCAGTGACGCCGATTATGCTGCCGGAAGGAGTTGCAGCAGAGGAGCGGTATGTAGAGGAAATATGTGCACGGGGAGCAGAGGTAGAGGCGTATGTGGCGGTGGGGAGTGGGGCGATTAATGATCTGGTGAAATATGCCTCTTTTTTAGCAGGAAAGCCCTATGCGGTGTTTGGGACCGCGCCTTCTATGAATGGGTATGCCTCGGTGAATGCGTCGATTGCCTCAGGAGGGCATAAAGGCTCGGTGGGTGCGCAATTGCCGCGCGGGATATTCTTGGATGTGGATGTGTTGGCAGCAGCACCGATGCGGCTGATTGTGAGCGGGCTGGGAGATTCGGTGTGTCGTCCAACAGCGCAGGTGGATTGGCTGCTCTCGCAATATGTATTGGGAACGGCGTATGAGGCGGCGCCATTTTGCTTGCTGGAGGGGGTGGAAGGCGTGCTTTTTGCTGAGGCAGAGCGGCTAAAGGCGCGGGAGAAGAAAACGATTGCACATTTGGCGGAGACGCTGGTGCTCTCAGGCTTTGGGATGACGCTATGTGGCGGGAGCTACCCGGCGAGCCAGGGGGAGCATATGGTGGCGCATACGCTGGAGATGGTGCATGGGGAGGTGCTACCGCAGCATTATCATGGCGAGGCAATTGGGGTGATGACGCTGATGATGGCACGGAAGCAGGGGGCACTATTGGCAAAAGAGCAGGCGCCGCGCATACGGGCGTTGCCAGGGCGGAATGTGTTAGTAAAACATCTGGGAAACGTATTGGCGGAGGCGAGCGCACGCGCTTACACAGCGCTATTTCCCAACGAAACGGCGCGGGAAGAGGTGGAAATGCGCCTGCAGGAGCAGTGGCCGGAGATACGCGAGGCGCTTGGGGCGGTGATGGTGCCGGCGGCGGATATTGCAGCGGTGTTGAAGGAGGCGGGAGCGCCCACCACGCCGGAGGAGTTGGGCTGGGCGGCAGATTGGGTGGAACAGGCATGGGAATATGCGGGATTTACGCGGGATCGCTTTACGTTCTTACTGTTGGAATAGGCAGACGCTCTGCCCTTTTTTACGTATTATTATGAAATTCGTTATTTTTCGTGTGTGCGTTAACGATTTGTTAACGTTTTTGTGTTGTAATGGGACTGTTTAGAAAACATCGAATACGGAGAGAATATGCCTGTACATAGTGGAAGTACGTCTAA
This sequence comes from Rickettsiales bacterium, assembly GCA_028289305.1. GTDB lineage: Bacteria > Pseudomonadota > Alphaproteobacteria > Rickettsiales > JANQQO01 > JANQQO01. The sequence goes on from JANQQO010000261.1 coordinate 4,572, forward strand.
GCTTTTAAAGAAGGTTACCTCTATGGTGCATCAAAGCGCCGTGGATCAGGGCATTGTGACCGAGGAACAATTAGAGACATATCAAAATCTTATGTCTACTGCGAAGAAGTATTATAATACTCAGCTCATCAAGAAAAATACGCTCTTCCCAACGCATAATAGCGATAAATATGATGATACATTAGAAGAATGTTTCAATGAGTTGCTTAAAAAGCAGGCTGGTCTTAGCCCGGAAGACAAGGTGGCTATGAGCCGGCTGGCGGCGATTGATTCTGTTGTTATCTCTCCGATAGAGCACTACATAAAACTAAACGATGCGCCATCGCCTAAAGAGCAGTTTGAGCAGATGCTAGGTGGGCATTTGGATGGTGCGACTAATAAGAGAACGGCGATTGAAAAGCTTACCGCCGCGCGAGAAAAAATGCTGATCAGCTGGACGTTAACACGCCACCCCACCATTTATCACACCAAGGAGGCGATGGAGACAGAGCAGGCTTTATACCTACTTCTTAAAACACACGGCGATGAATTAAGCGGTAACATCACTGGCCAAAAAAGAATAAACGGCGCGGAAGATAGTCTGCATGACCTGGTTGAAGAAACTCTCATTGCGGCAAAAAAACGTATAGATAGGGACGATACTATCGGCATCACGCCCGTGAACAAAATTTCTGTTCAGCAGGAGCAAGAGATAGAAGAGCTTAACCTCTCACGCATAAGGCGTGAAGTGAGGGATGTATTTAAGCAATGGAATGGGGCGGTGGACGCGCAGATAGAAAAAGAGGCTGATGCGGGTTTGAAAGAAGAAATGCAGAAGCTGAAGGTGGATAAAGAAACCATAGAAAAAGCTGTAGGGAAAACCATTGTGGTGTTGCGTACTTGGGGGAAAAGTGGAGATGCGGATGGACGCCCATACGCCACATCTGTGCATCTATATAGCGGTATTAAAGATGGGCTTGAGAAAGATGGAAAAACCTACACAGCTGCTAGTATTGGTTTGCGGCAGAATGCATCGGTGCATCGTGATTTTCTTAGTGCCTTGTTTCAGCGGCTGTATTTCAACAGCCTACACGGCGGTGCTGGCGTTGGGTCAGAATTTCAGGAATCTTGTGACGATTTTATAGATGCGTTTTCAGAAAAAGATCCAGACGGCCTTCCCGGCTGGGAGAATCCGCGTAATTCTATTTTCCAGCAGCTCACCCCAGAGGCGCGTACAGAATTTGTCAAGAGAGTGATTAAAGAGGGGCATCAGCTTATCCCAGACACCGTTGCAAAAGAGGCCATCTTTTTTAACGAAAAATATCATGATCTTTTAAAAGATTTCCTAGAGGAACATAAGGACATCCTGAAAGATAACAATGTCTCAGAAAACCCTAGTTTTGCGGATTTACGGAAGATAACACCACCTCATGAAAAGGGGGTGACCCCAGAAAACCTCTTTCAAAAATTACAACGCCGGGTCAAAGATGAAATCAGCATGGAGTTAGAATTTGATGACGGGAAACGAAATGTAGGATTTTTGTTAAACGAGGACGGTTCGTATCAGCTGGAACATGGTCCAAGCCATGCGTTTTTGGCTGATCGATTTAAATTGGTGAAAGGGGACGATGGTGAATGGGTAAGGAGAAATCTAGACTCAGAAGAGCGGCATGTGTTGATGGATGTGGCGAAGCGCTTATCTATCGCCAATTGGGCGATAGAGGAATATGGCGCTGATGCAATTAATCGTCATCAAATCGCTAATTTTGCCGAGGCCAGCGATTTTTATACGGCCTTACTGCTATTTAAAGAAACAGGGTTGGTGGACATAGATATTACTGGAAATGGCCCTAAGGTGACTAACGCGAAAATAGGCATTATGCCGCTGATTGAAACGCTGGATGATATGAAAAAGGCTCCAGAAATGTTCAAGGAACTGCTGAAAGACCCGTTGGTGCTAAGCTATTATGAAAAGCGGGGCATAGCAGAATTTATGATGGGCTTTAGTGATGGGGCAAAGAGCGCCGGTAATTTTGCCTCACAGTGGGAGATTCATCAAACGATGCGGGCACTTAGAGAGGTGTTTCAAGAGCATGATATTGAAACACGATTTTTTGAAGGGCGTGGTCGAGGTTCTGACCGCGGGGGTATGCTGGATGTGGGTAATTCCCGCAATACCGTGCCGCCTGAGGTAAGACAAACAGGCATCAACGATGCAACTATCCAGGCCGATTTACCCATGGCAATGGGGGTCTATGAAGAATATGGTGAGCAATTTATCACGAATGCCATGATTGATACGATGAACGCGCAGCTAGAAGCCGCAGAGGGCATGAGCAAGGAAGAACAGGATCGACGAGAGGCCTATGAAAAGGTGTTTGAGAGGATTAGCGAACTCTCTTCAGAGTGTTTCCTTGAGACAGTGAAAGGAAAAGACGGCGACATACCAGAAACAGGGCAGTTTTTAGATGGTATGCCCAAGAGCGGTAATATTTCATCGCGCCCAGGAAGCCGCGGGGGGAGTAAGGCGTATGATGATCGAAGGGCGATTGGCATTGAGTATGCCTTTAATATGGCCGGCATGCCAGCACACCATGTAGGCTTTAAGAAAGCGATACAGACGCTGATCGATGAGGAGATAGAGCTGCCTGATGCCCATGGCAACATGGTTAAAGGAGAAGAGGCAATAAAAGCGCTCTACCACAACCATGAGTTTTTCAAAACATTTGTGGATGTCTCCTACGTAGCGATGCAGCATAGTTACGACCCCATAAAAGCACGAAACTATGGAAGAGAAATAGGGGTGCCTGATTTTGTGGAGAGTGTGCTTGCAGAATTGGAAGGGCTGGATAAGACATTCAAAAGCATTGCTGGCGAGGCACTGCCCATTGTTACGCCTTCTATGAAAGGACCGCAGCAAGTGCTTGCCGATAGTATCTTGGTGAGTGCTGCAGCTGAGATCAAGGGCACAATACCATCACATAACCGTGACCCAGAAGCGTCAGAGACGCTGGGTAATGGGGTTTTTGTTACTTCAACAGGAGTTTCTGGCCGGAGCGGCGTGCCACGAGGACGGCATGAAGAACTAGGGCAAGCACAAGGCGTCTCTATGTAGCACCCCCAAAAAGAACTCCTTTTCATCCGTGATTTTTCGGCCTAGAATGGCTGCCTTCTTGCAATAGACCTATCATTGGGAGGCAGCGATGAGCAAAACCGCTTACATAGAAGCAGATGATATGGTGTTTGCAGTGCCGGAGAAAGAGGGCCTGCCACCACGCATTACCCAAAAACAGTATCAAGATATGTATGCCCGCTCTTTGGAGGATCCTGAAGGATTCTGGGGCGAGCAGGCCGAGCGCCTGAGCTGGGATGCGCCGTGGGAGCGGGTGAAAAATTGCTCGTTTGAGGGTGAAGTACAGATTAAGTGGTTCGAAGGCGGGAAGCTCAATGCCTGCGTGAATTGCGTGGATCGGCATGTGGCAGCGCATGGCGATAAAACGGCGATTATTTGGGAGGGCGATGACCCGAATGATGCGCAAACGATTACCTATCAAGCGTTGTACGAGCATGTGTGCCGCTTTGCGAATGTGTTAAAGGCACGGGGCGTGAAAAAAGGCGATCGCGTGGTGCTGTATATGCCGATGATCCCTGAGGCGGCGTATGCGATGCTGGCCTGCGCGCGGATTGGAGCGATTCACTCGGTGGTGTTTGGAGGATTTTCCCCTGAAGCGCTGCGTGGGCGCATTGAGGATTGTGATGCCGGGTGTGTGATTACGGCCGATGAAGGCATACGCGGTGACAAGACCATCCCGCTAAAAGCCAATGTGGATAAGGCAGTTGCTGGTTTGGATGGGGTAAAAAATGTATTGGTGGTGAAGCGCACAGGCGGGGCGATTACCTGGGAAGATGGGCGTGATTTGTGGTATCACGAAGAAATCGAGAAGGTGGAGGCAGAATGCGCACCAGAGGTGATGGATGCTGAAGACCCACTGTTTATCCTTTATACCTCGGGCTCAACAGGAAAGCCGAAGGGTGTGCTGCATACTACGGGCGGTTATTTGCTCTACGCTGCTATAACCCATGAATATGTGTTCGATTATCAGCCAGATGATGTCTATTGGTGCACCGCCGATGTAGGCTGGGTGACCGGGCATAGCTATATTGTTTATGGGCCATTGGCGAATGCGGCAACAACGCTGATGTTTGAAGGTGTGCCAAATCACCCGGATTTCTCACGTTTTTGGGAGATTGTCGATAAACACCAGGTGAATTCTTTCTATACGGCGCCAACGGCGATTCGTGCGCTGATGGCGCAGGGTGAGGAATTTGTGAAGAAAACATCACGCAGTAGTTTGCGCATCTTGGGTACAGTAGGAGAGCCGATTAATCCAGAGGCGTGGCTGTGGTATCACGGCGTGGTGGGTGATGGGCGTTGCCCGATTGTTGACACGTGGTGGCAGACGGAGACCGGTGGACATGTGATCACCCCCCTGCCCTATGCCACTGATTTAAAACCAGGATCTGCTTCTTTTCCGTTTTTTGGCATACGGCCAGAGATTGTAGATGCGGAAGGGAAGGTGGTGGAAGGCGAGGCAGAAGGCTCGCTATGCCTTGCTGATTCCTGGCCAGGGCAAATGCGGACGGTATATGGCGATCATAAGCGGTTTATTGAAACGTATTTCAGCCAATTTCCAGGGAAGTATTTCTCTGGTGATGGCTGCCGGCGGGACCATGATGGGTATTATTGGATTACCGGCCGGGTGGATGATGTGCTGAATGTATCAGGGCACCGTATGGGCACGGCAGAAATTGAGAGCGCGCTGGTAGCGCACCCGGATGTGGCGGAAGCTGCGGTGGTGGGCTATCCTCACAAGATCAAAGGGCAAGGGATTTATGCCTTTGTGACGGTCAATAGCCATGTGACCCCAGATGAGGCGATGAAAAAAGAGCTGATACAGTGGGTGGCGAAGGAAATTGGACCGATTGCGAAGCCGGATTTGCTGCAATGGGCACCGGGATTGCCAAAAACGCGTTCTGGTAAGATTATGCGCAGAATCCTAAGGAAAATTGCGGAAAATGATTATGGCAATTTGGGAGATACGAACACGCTGACCAACCCGGAAGTGGTGGATACATTGATCGAGGAACGGGTAAATCACGACGAGTAGCGCCTAAACGCTTGATTGCACGACCATTAGCGTGTATCTATGATCAGTTGAACATGGCCGGGGGGCGATAGTATCTCTGGTTCTTCGAGGTAAAATGCTTTTAACCGGGCATAGTACTAGTGAGCAAATAGCATGACGAAGAAAGTACTGATCGTTGAGGATAACGAGCTGAATCTCAAGCTCTTCCGGGATTTGATGGAAGCGCATGGGCTGAATACGCTCGAATCACGCGATGGTAAAGACGCTGTTAAACTGGCAGAAAAAGAGCGGCCAGACCTGATTGTGATGGATATTCAGCTGCCGAAGGTTTCTGGTATTGATGTGATTAAGGAAATTAAGGAGCATAAAAGCCTGCGGCATATCCCGATTGTGGCGGTGACGGCGTTTGCGATGCGCGAAGATGAAGAAAAGATTATGGAATCTGGCTGTGAGGCTTATGTGGCGAAACCTATCTCTGTGGAGCCATTTATTAATACGATTGAGCAATATTTGAAATTAAAGAAATCGGCATAGTTACTGTATGAGCGGACGCGTTTTAATTGTTGATGACCTTGCCCCAAACGTCAAATTGCTGGAAGCAAAGCTCGCGAATGAGTATTACGATTACACTTCTGCCATGAGTGGCATGGAGGCCTTAAAAAAGGCCAAAGAATTCTCTCCTGATATTATTTTGTTAGATGTGATGATGCCGGAAATGGACGGATTTGAGGCCTGTCGACGGCTGAAAGCGGATGGTGAAACAGCCCATATTCCTGTGGTGATGGTGACAGCGCTGAGCGATATTAGCGACCGGGTGCAAGGACTGGAAGCGGGCGCGGATGACTTCATCACCAAGCCGATTGATGATGTGCATCTTTTTGCGCGGGTGAAATCACTGATTCGTATTAAGATGATGCTGGATGAGCTGCGTTTACGCGATAAGACTGGTATTGAGTTTGGCTTGCTGGAACAGGCGGGCGTGGGTGCAGATATTGCCGGCGCGCATGTGCTGGTGATTGATGACGATGTGGTGGAATCAAAGCAGATCCAAGAGACGCTAAGCACGATTGGGCTGAATACTACGGTGACGGAGGCCGAGTCTGCCATAGGGATTGCGGATGATAAGGATTTTGACCTCGCCATTGTGAGCACGCAGCTGGATGATGAAGATGGCTTGCGGATTTGCATGCATTTACGTAGTCAGGATAAAACACGGCATTTACCCCTGCTCATTCTGGTGGATGAGGATGATCGCGATTTGATGATTAAGGGCTTAGAGATGGGTGTGAATGACTATATTATCACACCGCTGGATTCGAACGAATTGCTGGCACGCACACGTACGCAAATCAAGCGTAAGCGCTATCAGGATGCGTTGCACAGTAATTATGAGCAGAGCCTGTCGATGGCGATTATTGATAGCTTGACGAAGCTCTATAATCGTCGCTATCTGGATGCGCACTTGAAGAATATCGTGGATGAGGCGGCCGCGAAGGGAACGCCTCTATCGCTGATGACGATTGATATCGATCATTTTAAGCAAGTGAACGATAAACCGGGCTGGGGGCACCATATTGGAGATGAGGTATTGCAGCAAGTGGCACAGAGGATTTTGAAGAATGTGCGGAGTACGGATCTGGCTACGCGGCCGGGTGGTGAGGAGTTTGTAGTGGTGATGCCGGGTACGGATATTCATTTGGCACGGCATATTGCAGAACGGGTGCGGAGTGGCATGGAAAATCAGCCATTTACGATCTCTGCAGAGCCGGGAGAGTTGCAGTGTACGGTAAGTGCTGGCCTGACCGCAATGGTAGAGGGAGATACCGCGGAAACAATGCTGCAAAAGTCGGATAAGGCCCTGTATCAGGCGAAAAATAACGGCCGTAATCAGGTGGTAGTGGCCGATTAGGCGCCCTACCCTATTTTCCTTATGTTATACGATGATGCTGAGACGTTTTTGACCCAAATTGGGCCAGGAAAGCGGCTATTAGGGCTAGATGTGGGGGAAAAGACGATTGGGCTGGCGCTGAGTGATGTGGGCCGAGTGATTGCCTCTCCGTATGACACGATTAAACGCAAGAAGTTTTCTGTGGATGCGGCTTCAGTGTTTGCCGTGATGGAGAAAGAGGGCGTGGGAGGATTAGTGATTGGCTACCCCATTAATATGGATGGTACGGAGGGGCGGAAATGCCAGTCTATTCGGCAATTTGCCAAGAATCTGGACGGTGTGCAGGAGAGTGCGCTTTTTCTGTGGGATGAGCGCCTTTCGACCGTTTTAGCGACAAATACCCTGCTGGAAGCGGATCTCAGCCGCAAACGACGGGCAGAATTGGTGGATAAACTAGCTGCTAGTTCGATATTACAAAGCTTTTTAGATTACGCCGCACATCGCACGCCCTCATCCTAAGGTTGAACGGGCCAAGAGTATTATCAATTAGAAGTACTGGCTATTTTCGGCCATTACCCTCTTTCTTTGTCTCATATTGCCTCTATGAGATCTTTTCCTATTGCTTGATGTTAATAAATTTCCCTTATTTCCCGGGCTTTTTCGGGACAATTTTTTTAAGGTAAATTTAGGTAAAATTTTATCTACCTTGTTTGCTTTAAGAAACTGATTTTTTTATATTTTTTTGGTGTTTGTTAACGTTTTATTAACCTTTTTATGGCATACTGTATCAAGCGTGAAAGACACGAATATGTGTCGTGTATGAATATGGAGGAGAATACGTATGGGGGAGACAACATCTCTCAAAGCTGGAAAATTCGTTTACGCCCGCGTGAAAAGTATCGAAACGCTGGAAAAGGCGGTAGTGCGTGCGGACGATCTTTCTGAAGAATCTCTGGGCAAGCTTGCTCCGGCTGCTGGTAATGCTGCATTACCGGGTGGTGAAGGAGCGGCCCCTGAGCAGACTCCTGCAGATGCTGTTACCATAGCGCAAGAAGTTACCCTGGATTTGACGGACATTGTTGAGCAAGCTGAAGAGCAGCTGGAAGAAACAGAAGTAGTAGAAGTGACCTTGAGCATGCCTGCAGAAGGTGTGGAAGTGTTGTCTAACGTAGGTGGTGATGTTGAAGTAGAAATCGATTCTGATACACAGACTGTGACTGTTACCGGCAATGTGGATGAGGTGAAAGCGTTTCTTTCTGAGCTGACGCTTATTACGCCTGATGTAAGTTTCAATTTGCGTATTGATATTGGTGCCCCAGATGCATTCTCTATTGGAAATGATCGGGCTTCTGATGTTGCTGCGGCGCAAGACTTTACTTCTAGCAATGACACAGCTTCATCTGAGCCTATGTCTTTTGCCCTGTTGCACCAGACGGGTAATACGTTTTATCTCGGACAGGTATCTACGGGCTCTGGTATTGCACAGATCCAGCGTTTAACCGATAACGAGAGCAGTGATACGTATGACCAGTCACTAGCGCCAGACGTTGATGATACGGGTGTTGAGAAAGCTGTTACGAATGTGCGCGCGGCAGAGATAGAGGATAATACTACCGCAGATGCGTTAGCGGCTGCACGGGTTAATGCAGATATTACAAGTACACAAGCGCTTGATGTAACTGACATCAACGGATTTGGCCTTGATGATAATGATAATATACAGACTGTCACAGGCGCTGATGTTTCTTCAACCTTCGAAGATGTTGCTAACGTTGCAGCTGATGAATTTGCCGACGATGCGGCTGATACCGTAAAAATAGAAGAAGATGAACAAAAAGACGAAAACGAGACTGAAGCACGTTTAGACAATGACAGTAATAACGGAAGCAATAATAGCGGCGGCTCCAGCGGTGGTGGCGGTGGCGGCGGCGGTGGTGGCGGTGGTGCCCCTACCAATACGGCTCCTGTGGGTGTAAATGACACACTGGGCACTGTGAATGAAGATGCGCAGCTTGTGTTCAATGCAACAGATTTATTGAGCAATGATACGGATGCAGATAGTGATACTTTGTCGATTTCAGCTATTTCTGCAGCGAATGGTACGGTAACCGATAATCTTGATGGAACCTATACCTATCAAGGTGATGCAGAATATAGCGGCGCAGACACCATCACCTATACGGTGAGTGATGGCAATGGCGGCACGGATACGGCTACTGCTTCGGTGACGGTGAATGTGGTGAATGATACACCGGTGAATACGATACAGGATATTGGCGTAACTACTAATGAAGATACCGCAATCACGTTTAATGCGGCGAACTCGAACCTGGTTTCAGTGGGTGATGTGGATAATACAAGCCTGACCGTTACCTTGGCAGTGAGCAACGGTACGCTTACGCTATCACAAACGACGGGTCTAAGTTTTGATGCGGGCGGCGATGGCACGGCGACGATGACGATTTCGGGTACTACGGCGAATATTAATGCCGCTCTGGATGGGCTGCAATATGACCCAACAGGCGGGTATAGCGGCGCTGATACACTCAGCATTACAACTAGCGATGGCTCTACACAGGATGCAGATAATGTGAATATTACCGTTGGCGCGGTGAATGATGCTCCGGTTAATACGGTACAGGATAGCACGGTGTCGGTGAATGAGGATACCGCGTTGACGTTTAATGCAGGGAACTCAAATTTGATCTCGGTGGCTGACAGCGATAGTGCAAGCCTTTCTGTTACCCTGACTGTGACCAATGGCACGATTACCTTGGCACAGACCACGGGCTTAAGCTTTGATGCGGGTGCTGATGGTACGTCTACCATGACGATTTCTGGCACGGCGGCCAACATCAATACGGCACTGAATGGTATGCAGTATCAAGGCACTTCGAACTTTAATGGTGCAGATACGCTGACTGTGACGACCAGTGACGGCTCGCTGCAGGATGTGGATACGGTAAACATCACGGTGAATGCGGTGAATGACGCTCCGGTTAATACGGTTCAAGACTCCACCGTATCTACCAACGAAGATACTACACTGACGTTTAACGCAGGAAATTCAAATTTGGTTTCGGTGGGTGATGTAGATACGGCCAGCCTGACCGTTACCCTGGCTGTGAGCAATGGTACGATCACGCTTTCGCAAACTACAGGCTTAAGCTTTGATGCGGGTGCTGATGGTACGTCTACCATGACGATTTCTGGCACGACGGCAAACATTAATGCTGCGTTGGATGGCATGCAGTATGACCCAACGGGCGGCTATAACGGCGCCGATACACTGGTTGTGACAACCAGTGACGGTGGGCTGCAAGATGTTGATAATATCGGTATTACGGTAAGCGCTGTAAATGATGCGCCGGTGAACACGGTGCAAGATACGACTGTTTCTGTGGATGAGGATGGTACGCTCACGTTTAATGCAGGCAATTCAAACCTGATTTCTGTTGCAGATAGCGATAATAGCACGCTGACTGTGACGCTGAGCGTGACCAATGGTACAATCACCCTGTCGCAAACCACGGGCCTCGTCTTTGATGCAGGTGCTGATGGTACGGCCACCATGACGATTTCTGGTACCACAGCGAATATTAATGCTGCTCTTGACGGCATGCAGTATGATCCCACGGCAAACTATAACGGCTCCGATACGCTGAATATTACTACCAGCGATGGTTCGCTAAACGATGCAGATTCCGCCAGCATTACGATTAATTCGGTAGCGGATACGCCGATAAATAGTATCGCAGATACAACGGTATCGGTTAATGAAAACGCTGCTTTAACCTTTAATAAAATAAACTCCACCCAAATTATCGTGGGCGACGGGGATGGGGGCAATCTTACTGTTACGCTGAGTGTGAGCAATGGTACGATCACCCTAGCACAAACCACGGGCCTCGTCTTCGATGCAGGTGCTGATGGTACGTCTACTATGACAATTTCAGGTACGATTGCCAATCTCAATGCAGCAATAGATGGTATGCAGTATCAGGGTAACTTGAATTTTAATGGCGCGGATACGCTGAACATCACCACGAGCGACGGTTCAACACAAGACGTGGATGCGGTTGCTATTACGGTAAACGCGGTTAATTCAGCACCAATAAACAGCATACAAAATAGCACGGTAGGGGTAGCAGAGGATGGTACGCTGACGTTTAATGCGGGCAATTCGAATCTGATTTCGGTATCGGATCCAGAGGGAGATAATCTGACGGTCAGTTTAAGCGTTACTAATGGTACCATTACGCTATCGCAAGTGAATGACCTCACTTTTTCTGCAGGCGCTAATGGCACCAGCTCTATGACCTTTTCTAGCACAGCAGCAGCTATTAATGCTGCTCTGGATGGTATGCAGTATGACCCCACCGAAAATTATAACGGCTCAGATACGCTGAACATCACCACAAGCGATGGTTCTTTGGAAGATGCAGATTCAGCGAGCATTACGATTACGGCGGTGGATGATACGCCGACGAACACGATACAAGATTCTACAGTTGATACCAACCAAGATACGACGCTGACGTTTAACGCAGGAAATTCGAATCTGATTTCAGTGGCGGATGTAGATACGGGCAGCCTGACCGTTACCTTGGCTGTAACCAATGGTACGATCACCTTGTCGCAGACCACGGGCTTGAGCTTTGACGCAGGTGCTGATGGCACGGCGACGATGACGATTTCTGGTACGATTGCGAATATTAACGCGGCGATTGATGGCATGCAGTATGACCCAACGGGCGGTTATAGCGGCGCTGATACGTTAGTGGTCACCACGAGCGATGGGTCTACCCAGGATGTAGATAATGTAAGCATTACGGTGAATGCGGCAAATACGGCACCGGTGAATACGGTACAAGATGACACCGTATCAGTGAATGAAGATACTGCACTGACGTTTAATTCAGCGAATTCAAACCTGATTTCGGTGGCAGATGTGGATGGCGGCAGCCTAACGGTTACCTTGGGTGTAGACAATGGTACAATTACCTTGTCTCAGACCACGGGCTTAAGCTTTGGCGCTGGTGCTAACGGAACCGGTAGCATGACCTTCACAGGCACGATTGCGAATATTAATTCTGCTTTAGATGGCATGCAGTATCAGGGTACCTCGAACTTTAACGGCTCAGATACACTGACGGTGACCACCAGTGATGGCGTGGCACAGGATGTGGATACGGCAACGATTACGGTGAATGCAGTGAATGACGGGCCAGACATTACGAGCACGCCACCAGCGAATAATGTGGTGTTGGCAGGAAATACCTATACGTACAACCTGACCATCAATGATCCTGAGAGTGATAATATCACTACCGTATATGAAAACCAAAGCTGGCTTTCGGCAAGCAATGATGGCAAAGGCGGGCCATGGTCAATAACTGGCAGCACGGCTGATGGTGGTGTATATGATGTAGAAATTAGGGCGGAAGATGAGCATGGTGCACGAGGAGCCATACAAAGCTTTCAGGTGATTGTGGCAGACTATATTGGCACCTCGAGCGGAGAGTCTGTGAAGATGGACGTTGGCGATCTCTTTCTGGGTGAGGGAGGAAATGATTCAATCCTTGGCTCAACTGGCAATGAAACGGTGTTTGGCGGAGAGGGAGATGACTTAATAAGCGGTAATACGGGCGCAGATAGCATCTTTGGTGATGCTGGTGCAGATACTCTTGATGGGGGCTCTGATAATGACAGCATCGATGGTGGCGCAGGCGCAGATAGCATCGATGGTGGTACGGGAGATGACTCACTTTATGGCGGCGCTGATGCAGACACTATTGATGGTGAAGCCGGTGCAGATAGAATATATGGTGACGCAGGCGCAGATAGTATTGAGGGTGGAACTGGTGGCGATAGGCTTTACGGTGGCGATGATGGTGATACAATTTCAGGCGGGGATGATGGTGACCAGCTACATGGTGAAAGCGGAAATGACTCACTCAGCGGCGATGCGGGGGATGATACCATTGACGGCGGAGATGGTGCGGATACGTTAAATGGCGGAGCGGGCAATGACCAGCTAACTGGGGGTAGCGAAAGCGACATTTTCCGCTTTGATCAGGCAACCTCTGGAAATGAAGACACCATTACGGATATGACGAGTAGTGATGAAATTCAGCTGTCTGATGCAGCGTTTGTCTTTGCAAGCGCAGAAGGAAGCAAAGCGGGGCAAGCGTTAGTACTTAATACGGATATCATGACCGATTCAGGGTTTGCTGGAGGAAGCTTCTCGAGCGGAGGGAACCTTAGCTTTCTTTACGACACCGCAGATGGGCAATTATGGTATGACGCAGATGGCAGCTCTGGAGGCGGATCGGCGGTATTAATTGCCACTATCAGCAACTTCGCGAGCTATACCTTTGATGCCACTGATTTCGTGGGGTATTAGGTAGGTACGCTTACCAAAGTCGTTTTTTCAGATAGATTTATGATAGTATGACACGTTTGCCGTAGGCTAGTGCGCCTACTGCGTAAGTCTTCGGCTTACCTAAAAAGGCCTTTTTCCTGCTGGTGCCGGCTGGGGGACTCGAACTCCCGACCTGATGATTACAAATCAACTGCTCTACCATCTGAGCTAAGCCGGCACATAATACCCCCCACGGCTCGATGGCTTCTATGAAGCTCTCTCGCCTGCTCCCCCGCAAGGGGGGAGCAGAAGGTGCATAGCTACTGCGGTTATATAGAGTGATTTATTCGATGTGAACACTAAAAAGTGAGCTGCCAGCCGGCAACGAGACGGTAATCCGTCTCTAGCTGCGGCCCATCAAGGCGCTGATAGACCGGCGTACCGAACTCAAGCGCCAGGCGATTATCTTCCAGGCCTGGGATCACAACGTTTATTCCCGCTAGGGCGTCAATGCGTTCACCACCGCGCAAATCAGTGCGCGCAGTAGGCACCATCATAGGGTTCAGCTGTGGGTCTGCGCCGGTGATATCGCCCCATCTGCGGCCATCGAGGCGCAGCGATACGCTCGCATACTCGGTAAGCTGATGTGCACCCCAGAGGCTGAGCTGGTATTCATGCCCTAAGCGGTAGTCATTGTCGTTTTCACCAAGGCGCATCACAGCATTGGCCTGACTTCCCCATGACCAGTGGTCGTAGAGGGCCGTGTATGTGACGCCGGGCAGGAGGTCGTAGGTGCCTGAACCGAGCTGCATGGGATATGGCAGGCGGATATTGCCGGCGGGAGTATCGTCACGCTCGTCGATCTCACCGGTAGGGAGGCTAATGCCAGCATTGATGTGCCAGTGATGCGGACCGCGCTCATAGATGGTGTATAGCCCGGTGAGCTTGATATCGCCCAAGCCTTTTGATTCGGTTTCAAACACAGCGCCAGAGCGAGTGACGTGGTCCATGGATTTGCGGATATAGGGTAGCATAGCCATGGCGGTGAAGCGGTCGCTAACGCCATACATGAGGCCGAACATATGCATTTCCATCTGCATTTCGGTAGGGGTGACCATAAAATTAGAAAGCACTTCGGCGTTGCTGATATCGCTAGTGCCATCACGGTTGCCATCCATATGCATAGTGGCGTAGCGGTAAGATGCCATCCACTCGCCTTCTTTATGCGTGTGGTCGCCCATTACGCCTATGGGCGCGTGGGAATCAGGGCGAACATGGTTATGCTGATGGGATTCTTGCGCCTGGGCGCTTATCGATGTTGCGGCGCACAATAATGCCGCAGTGATCATAAAACGTTTCATTAGATATCTCCTATTTTTCTTTTTATATATGAATATAGTGCCCTACCCGCTTGCACGGGAGAGTGACAGAGCCCCTTAATGAAGAGGACTGTTATTGATAGACTAGGGATTAGGCGGAAAGAGGTGGCGCGCGGGGGGCGACAGAGTGGTATAAGAAAGCAGCACTATGTGCGGCGTGTTGCGGCGTGTGGATGGCTGTGAATCTACTTAGAGGCGGAGATGGTGCAACGATTTCTGCGGTTGGTAGGGCAGCATGGCTGGCTTGGCTTACGATGCAAAACGGGCAATGCGAGGGGGCTGTATCGCTATGATGGGTGCCGTTTTCTATATCTGCGCGGTCGACGAGTGCGAAGCCGGCGCCCGTACAGATGAGGAGTTTATCGCCGAAGAGGTCAGCAGCCGTCTCCGTAGCGCGAGTAATAGTATAGGCTCCTGAGAAATAAGGCAGAATAGAGCTCACCGCCATGAGGATCGCGGTGAGCAGGACACATCTGTGTGTTATGTGCTTTATTATTCGCATTGTGGGAGAAGTGTATACCGCGCCGTGGGTGGGGCGGCAAGAACTAGTTTTTTTGCAACGCATATAGTGCGATGGCGGCAGCGTTGGAGACGTTGAGGCTTTCGATGGTGCTGGTGATGGGGATGGCGACGTGGAGATCGCAGTGTTCCCGGGTGAGGCGGCGGAGCCCCTTCCCTTCTGCGCCGAGGACGAGCAGGTATTTATTGTAGCGTGGCGTAGCGTCGATGGCGGTTTCTGCCTCACCATCGAGGCCGATGACCCAAAAATCCTGCGTTTTTGCTTCTTTAAGGGCTTGGGCGAGATTACTGACTTCAATAAGTGGCACGGTTTCGAGCGCACCAGAGGCCGATTTGGCCAGAGTGGCGGTTTCCTTCGCGCTGTGATGCTGCGGGGTGAGGATCGCAGACACGCCAAACGCCGCCGCAGAACGCATAATCGCGCCGACATTATGAGGGTCGGTGACTTGATCAAGCGCTACGAGATGGGTGACGGCAGGATTATGCAGGATTTCGTGCAAATCTGTGGGCGGGAGGGGCGCTACCTCCAGCGCCATGCCCTGATGCACCGCTTCTGCTGGCAACACGGCTTCTAGCGTTGGTACATCAACGATATCAGGGGTGATATTAGGCGGGAGTGGGTTAAGCGTATTGGCCGCATTTTTTGTACACAAGAGACGGAAATGCTGACGGCGCGGATTATTTAACGCCGCAGTGACCGCATGGCGGCCATATAGCCAATAACGCGATTCGCGTGGCGATTTAGACGCTTTGCGCGGCGGATTTTTTCTTGTCATTCTATGGGAACTCCGTATAAGTAGCGTTCTCCGTAAGGCAATGAGGATAGCGTGTTTGCTGTTATCTGTCTTGTGGTTTTTGTTGTTGTTTTGCTATGCAGCGAAATAACACCCCTGGCTCTAGCGATCTTCGTTAAGAACCTGGTGTTTTACATAGTCCTCCTACGCCATCCTGCTTCGCTGCTACGCAGCTACGCAGGACAAGAGGCTTTAAGAGGACGCTCCTAGCTCTAACGAGTTTCTTTAAGAGCAAGGCATGCTTATATAGTCCTCCTACGCCAAGGCTTCGGAGGACATAAGATGTTCTAAGGTTCGCTTTACTCACCAAGAACATCTAATGGAGGGGTGGCTGAGCGGTCAAAAGCAGCGGACTGTAAATCCGCCGGGTTTCCCTACGCAGGTTCGAATCCTGCCCCCTCCACCATTTTTCAGTTCTATCCTTCGTCTTGAGGCTGGTCTCGTCGTTAGAATGATTTTTTCTTGCGACGAGTATTTTCCCATACACTTGCTCAAAAAAATCATTCTTCCTAGAGTCCAAACCTCAATACTCGGATATATTCTGAAAAATTTTATTAAGAAGGATGGAACTGGAAAATAATGAAGGGTGAAGAGTGAGAACCTTGTTCGACTAAATGCCGAAGGCATTTTGGACGCCGAAGGCGCCCGAAGGGTGAAAATCCCACTAATAGGGATTTTCATCAATCCTGCCCCCTCCACCACGCTTCGCCCTTTGGGCTACGCGTGGCGCAGCCACGCAGGAGGCCAATAGGCCGAAGCAGTGCCCTGCGAAGCTGCGCAGCAGCGAAGCATGGACTTTTTTATAGGCATTTCTCTGCTCTATCCTAAAAAATTGTTCTATAGTTGCACATATTCGCTGAAAAGTTGTTTTTTGTACTGTTTTCATCGCTTTATGGTGTACTAAATGGGCATTTATCGCTATTATGCTAGCGGGGTATTTTGCTGGAGTTTTAGTACATCACAATGCTGGGTCATAGCGATACATTGCGTATTTTCCTTGCGGAAGATAATGAGGGAGATGTTGTGCTGCTGAAAGGACGACTTTCACAGAGTGAATATCCTTTTTTGATAGAAACCGCAAAAGATGGAGAAAAAGCCCTGGCGACTCTGCGCAGTGAGGGCCCAAAGCCGCATATTATTCTCTTAGATATTAACATGCCAAAGCTTGATGGGTTTGAGGTGTTAAGCGCGATAAAAGAGGATGGTGATTTAAAGGATATCCCCGTGGTGATGCTCACCAGCTCCATGCACCCGAATGATATAGAGAGGGCCAAGGAATATGGCGCGAATGGGTATGTGAACAAGCCAGGAGACATTGATCCAGCCGATTTTGTGACCTTCCTTGATTTG
>JANQQO010000016.1 GCA_028289305.1 Rickettsiales bacterium
TGGCTTCTTCTGGCGTCATGAGTTTGGTGGAAACGGAGGTGTTCTGGCGGATCAGGCGGTTAACCTCGGCTTCAATTTGCACAAGCTCTTCTGGCGTGACGGCCTGTGGGTGGCTGAAATCAAAGCGGAGATAGCGTGCTTCCACCAGCGAGCCTTTTTGTGTGACGTGGTCGCCCAGGATATTCCGCAGTGCAGCATGGAGCAAATGGGTGGCGGAGTGATTGGCGCGGAGCGCAGTGCGCCGGGTAGTGTCGGCGTGTAGCGCCACTTCTTCGCCGGTGCTAATGCTGCCAGTGTTTACCGTGCCGCAATGTGCGTGCAGATTGCCGAGTTTTTTGATGGTATCGCTGATGGTGATGGCGCCCTGCTCGCCGGTGATCTGCCCGTGATCGCCAGCTTGGCCGCCGGATTCCGCATAAAACGGGGTTTGATTGGTGAGGAGTTGGATGGTGTCGCCTTTTTTTGCTGTTTCGACCACGGCGCCGTCTTTGACGATGGCGAGGATTTTGCCATTGGCATCAACGCTGTCATAGCCGAGGAATTCGGTAGCACCATGGGTGTCTTGTAGGTCGAACCACAGCTCTTCGGTGCTGGCATCGCCGGAGCCCTTCCACGCGGCGCGGGCACGGGCGCGCTGTTCTTCCATCGCGGCATCGAACCCTTCTGTATCAACGGCGATTTCCTGGCTGCGCAAGATGTCTTCGGTGAGATCAAGCGGGAAGCCGTAGGTATCGTAGAGTTTAAAGGCGACATCGCCGGCGAGTTTATCGCCTTGTTTTAAGGAGCTGGTGTTTTCTTCGAGGATTTTGAGGCCCTTGCCGAGGGTTTCGCGGAAGCGTTCTTCCTCGAGCTGTAACGTGCTTTTGATCGCGGATTCGGCGCGGCCGAGTTCTGGGTAATGTGCGCCCATTTCGTGGATGAGGCTGGGGACGAGACGGTGCATGAGCGGGTCTTTACAGCCGAGGATATGGGCGTGGCGCATGGCGCGGCGCATGATGCGGCGTAAGACATAGCCGCGGCCTTCATTGCTCGGCATGACGCCATCGGCAATGAGGAAGGAGCAGGCGCGTAAATGGTCAGCGATGACGCGGAACGAGGCATTGTGCGCCGCATCATTGGTGCCGGCGGTTTCTTGAATGGCGGTAATGAGGTGGCGAAATAGATCGGTGTCGTAATTATCGTGTACGCCCTGCATGATGGCGGCCATGCGTTCTAAGCCCATGCCGGTATCAATGGAGGGTTTGGGCAGGTCGATTTGGCTGCCATCCTCGCGTTTTTCATGTT
>JANQQO010000017.1 GCA_028289305.1 Rickettsiales bacterium
ATTTGGCTGCCATCCTCGCGTTTTTCATGTTGCATGAAGACGAGGTTCCAGATTTCGACATAGCGCTCGCCGAAAAGGTCGTTGCCATCGCTATCCAGCGCCCATTCGCCAGGGGTGACCGATTCGCCGTGGTCGTAGAAGATTTCGGAGCACGGGCCGCAGGGGCCGGTATCGCCCATTGCCCAGAAATTGTCCTTGGTCGGGACGCGCAGGATTTTTTCTTCCGGGAAGCCGGTGGTTTTTTTCCATAGATCGAAGGCGGCATCGTCGGTGTGGTAGACGGTGATGAAGAGTTTTTCTGGTGGAAGGCTAAGGGTTTTAGTGAGGAATTCCCAGGCATGGGTGATGGCGCCCTCTTTGAAATAATCGCCGAAGGAGAAATTGCCGAGCATTTCAAAGAAGGTGTGGTGGCGCGCGGTGTAGCCGACATTATCGAGGTCGTTATGTTTGCCGCCGGCGCGCACGCATTTTTGTGACGTGGTGGCACGCGGTGGGCTGGGCGGTGTTTCTGCGCCGGTGAAGATGTGCTTGAACTGGACCATGCCGGCATTGGTGAACATCAATGTCGGGTCGTTCAGCGGCACGAGCGGGCTTGAAGGCAGCTGCACATGGTCGTGCTGCACGAAGAAATCGAGGAATGCCGCGCGTATGTCGTTTAGGCTATGCATGGTGGGGTATATATAGCGCCTACTTCACCATGGCAAAAGAGAGATTTTACGCGTGAAGGGTAAAAAATGGTATGGGCTTAGTGTATTCGCCCTATACCGCTTCCTTCTCTATCTCTATAGGTGCGCTTGCTTCCTCATCTGCGTCGGCTTCAGGATTTTTGCGCAAATCCTCGACGACATTTTCGCCGGCACCGCGGATTTTTGCTTCAATTTCTGCGGCGACGTCGGGATTGTCTTTGAGGAATTGCTTGGCATTTTCCCGGCCTTGGCCGATGCGCTGGCTGTTATACGAGAACCAGGAGCCGGATTTTTCGATGATCTCGGCTTTGGTACCCAGATCAATCAGCTCGCCGAATTTGGAGATGCCTTCGCCATAGATGATGTCGAATTCTGCCATTTTAAACGGCGGAGCGACCTTGTTTTTCACTACCTTCGCGCGGGTGTGATTACCAATCACCTCATCTTTATCCTTAATCGCGCCAATGCGGCGGATATCAATACGCACGGAAGAATAGAATTTCAGGGCATTACCGCCGGTAGTGGTTTCTGGATTGCCAAACATGACGCCGATTTTCATACGGATTTGGTTGATGAAAATGATCATGCAATTGGTTTTGGCGATGGAGCCGGTGAGCTTGCGTAGTGCTTGGCTCATCAGCCGGGCTTGCAGGCCCATATGTGCATCACCCATCTCGCCTTCGATTTCCGCTCTGGGGACGAGGGCGGCGACACTATCGATCACCAGCACCTCCACGCCACCGGAGCGGACGAGGGTATCTGCGATTTCCAGCGCTTGCTCGCCGGTATCGGGCTGGGAGATAATGAGTTCGTCGATATTGACGCCGAGTTTTTTCGCATATTCGGGATCGAGCGCGTGCTCCGCATCAACAAAGGCGCAAGAGCCGCCTTTCTTCTGGGCTTCTGCTACGGCGTGCAGCGCCAGCGTGGTTTTACCAGAGCTTTCTGGACCGAAGATTTCGATGATGCGGCCACGTGGCAGGCCGTTAATGCCGAGTGCGGCATCAAGCCCAATCGAGCCAGTAGAGATGCTATCAACTTCCACAGTGCGTTGCTGGCCCAATTTCATCACAGAGCCTTTACCGAATGACTTTTCGATTTGGCTAATGGCGGTTTCCAGCGCTTTTTGCTTATCCATACGGGTTTCCCTTCGTGCTATTTTTGTATCCTGTGGCTGGTCCCAATGCAGCCGTAGACCAAGTAGTATAATAAGGGATTTGATTTTTGGCTATAGAATATGTAGAAAAACCCTGACGTGTATCGTTAAGTGCTGCCGACAAAGATAGTAACATGTTGAATTTTCCAAAAAAGAAACTAAATCATCCTGTAGCGAGTGGATATAAGGTGTATAAAACGCCTGAGGAGTTTGAGGTAGTGGAGGCCGCTTCGGCGGCAGAAGCGCTTGAGAAATCCGGCATTGAAGCGCCGTATAAGGTCACGCGGCTGGGCTCAGAGGCGGTGAATGTGCTTGGTAGTGAAGAACTCGCTGCGCTGGAGGAAGGCGCACCAGCAGAAGGCGATGCCAGCGCGGAGAATGCAGAAGCAGCTGCGGCGGATGCGGCGCCAGCGGGTGAAGGAGAGGCGCCAGAAGGAGAGGCGCCAGAAGGAGAGAAAAAAGATACGCCGGCAGAGGCAGATAGTGCCGCGCCGGCAGCAGAGGAGGCAGAAAAACCGGCAGAAGCAGAGGCAGTGCCAGAAGAGGCGCCCGCCGAAACACCGGCAGAAGAAACGCCCGAAGGAGAAGGAGGGTAATGCCTTTGCCTGCGGGGCGTTAACGTAATGAGTATGACAGAGCATAATGGACATAACGGAGTGAATGGGACGCAGCTGCATACCGCGGCGCTGGACCCGACGCTAGATCTTGAAAGTGAAATAGATCGGCTGCGTAAAGAGATGAACGCGGTGATCCTCGCGCATTATTATCAGGATGCAGAGATTCAGGATGTGGCGGATTTTGTAGGGGATTCGCTGGATCTCTCACGTAAGGCGGCGGCGACGGACGCGGATGTGATTGTGTTTTGTGGCGTGCGGTTCATGGCCGATGTGGCGAAGATTTTAAGCCCAAAACGTACCGTATTGCTGCCGGATTTGGCGGCGGGCTGCTCGCTGGAAGAATCGTGTAAGCCAGAGGCGTTTAAGGCGTGGCGGGAGCAATATCCGGATCATATTGCGCTGACCTATATTAATTCGTCGATTGCGGTGAAGGCGCTTTCAGACATTATTGTGACCTCGGCGAATGCGGAGCAGATTATTCGCCAGATTCCAGCAGAGCAGCCGATTTTATTCGCGCCGGATAAGTATTTGGGACAGTATTTAGTGCGTAAGACCGGGCGCGATATGGTGTTGTGGGAAGGCACGTGTGTGGTGCATGAGCAATTCTCGGAGCGCGAATTGGTGAAGCTGAAAACCCGGCATCCAGAGGCGCATGTGATCGCGCATCCGGAGTGCCCGGAGCCGTTGCTGCACCATGCGGCATGTGTGGGGTCGACCTCGGTGCTGATCAACTATACCAAGGAACGCCCTGGTGAGACGTTTATTGTGCTGACCGAGCCGGGGATTATTCACCATATGGAGAAAGTCTCGCCGGGTAGCCAGTTTTATGATGTGCCGGGAACCTATGGCGCCTGTGCGACGTGTAATAACTGCCCGTATATGAAGCTGAACACCCTGGAGAAGCTATATTTGTGTATGGCGCGGCGCCAGCCGGAGATCACGGTGGAAGAGGAATTACGCTTAGAGGCGAAGGCCGCGCTAGAGCGTATGTTAGAAATGAGTGGGCAACCTGGCCGGGTGGCGGCTGCATGAGCGAGGCGCTGGATATCCTACAACGCTGTATTGATGCAGCAAAGCAGCAAGGCGCGGATGCGGCGGATGGGCTGTTATGCGATAGCCGCGATGTGACGGTGCGGCAGCGCATGGGCAAGCCGGAGACGATTGAACGGGCGGAATCGCAGGAGCTGGGGCTTAGGGCCTTGGTGCAGGATAAGGAAGGCTATCGCCAGGCGATTGTGTCATCGAATGATTTCTCGAAAGAGGCGCTGGATGATTTGGTGGCGCGCGTGGTGGAGATGGCAAAAAACGCGCCGGCAGACCCGTATATCAGCTTAGCGGATACGGCGTTATTGGCCGATACGGTGGCGGCGCTCGATATTTGTGATGCGGCAACGCCGGATGAGGAGGCGCTGAAAGCAGCGGCAAGTGCGTGTGAAGAAGCGGCCCTTGCGGTGGATGGGGTAACGAATTCGGAAGGGGCGGAGGTGCATTTTAGCCGCGATACGGTGACGTTGGTGACGAGCGATGGGTTCGCGCATGGCTATGATAGTACCAATGGCTCGGTGATGGCCTCGGTGATTGCTGGGGAAGGGACGGCGATGGAGACCGATTATGCCTATACGGTAGCACGGCATTGGGGTGATATGCGCGCAGCAGCAGCGGTGGGCGAAGAGGCCGGTACGCGCGCGGTGAAGCGCTTGGGGCCGAAAAAAGTGCAGACATGCCAGGTGCCGGTGGTATTTGAGCCGCGGGTGGCGCGGAGTTTGGTCGGCAGTTTTGCCTCGGCGATTAATGGCGCGAGTGTGGCGCGCGGTACGAGTTTTTTGCAAGAGCGCATGGGCGAACAGGTGTTTGCTGCTGGCGTGGAGATTATCGATGACCCGCTCAGGGCGCGGGGGATTGCCTCCGAGCCGTTTGATGGCGAAGGCGTGAAGGGCGAAAAACGCCATCTGGTGGAAAAGGGGGTGCTGAAGAGCTGGCTTTTAGATACGCGCTCGGCACGGCAGTTGGGGCTTACAAGCACGGGCCATGCGGCGCGCGGCACAGGCGGGCCACCGCATCCGGCTTCGAGCAATCTCTATATGGCAGCAGGGGAGGCCACGCCGGAGGAGTTGGTGGGTGATATTGCGGATGGGTTTTACGTCACCGAGGCGTTCGGCATGGGCGTGAACGGGGTGACGGGTGATTATAGCCAAGGCGCGAGCGGATTTTGGATCACCGGAGGCGAGATCACGCATGCGGTGAGTGAGCTCACCATTGCAGGGAATTTGAAGGAGATGTTCCTCCAGCTGACGCCGGCGAATGATTTGCGCCTGGAATATGGCACGAACGCGCCGAGTGTGAGGATTGAGGGCATGACCGTGGCTGGCACGTAGTTCTGAGGACAGAAGAAAGAGGACAGAGATGGAGGAGCGCCAGCGAACGACTAGCGACCAAGTGGGAGCGCAGCCTTAGTGGCGCTTGAACGTAATTAAAGAGGGCAGATCTTGCTCAACGTAAACGAATGATCGGACGATTTTTTGTTAGCGAGTTGCGGATTTACTTATGTCAGGATAGGCAGCGTTGACAGCTGCTGTGAGCCCACTTTGCTGTACCGCATCTAGAAGTTTTTTCATGGCTTCATAGTGTTTTGTTACCGCATACATCACGAGAAATTTATCAGGTATATCATGCGTAATGAGATTGAGGACACCATTTCCTTCTCCCTCTTTTTCTTTTTGCTCCTCTAACCATGATTCAGCTCTTGGAGAGAGGATCACCGCATCTGCCGTGTCGCGAACAAGTCCCCTAAGAGCACATTCAGGTTTTACATAACTTGCTAAATAGGTTTCTTCGTTTAGGGAGATGTCCGGATAGCGGTTTTTTACTTCGTCTACTTTTTCCTTTACGTTATCTCTTGTTACGCCTCGTTCCATCATTTTGTTGTAGTCAATTTCTTTGGCTATTGTGTCGTAAGATGTATATTCTAGGTCGATCCATTTTTCTATAAATGCACGTTTTTTTACGCTTTCTATGAGTATTTCCTCAAAATTACGAAGTGTTTCAATTTTTAAAAACGCATGTGATTGAACCCATTCTACGAGTGCCGTCGTTGAGTATTGTTCGGCCATATCTCGGGTGATTTTACCAGCCATGTTACGCGGCACTTTTTTTTGCGTTTCTGGGATTTTCCTAAATACGTCAATGACTCTAATAGCCTGATTTAATGATGCCTTCTCAAAGGGCGTAATTAGAGGCGCATCAAAAGAAAGATAGTGTAACCCAAATTCGTCCTCTATTTTTTCAGTATCCATTCCTGAAAGGGAAAAGAATTTTTCTGCGGCCTGCATGAGCGTCTTGGCGTTTTCTTCTCTTTCTTTCAGCTCGTCTTTTACCATCTGTATTTCCTTTCCCATTGCCAGCGCAGTGCAGGCTTGCTACAAGAAAGGGGTAGTATAGCATAAAAATGCTTAACAAATGGTTAATGTGGGTAAAACGTCATCCTCACCGAGCGTAAGCGAAGGTGGGGATCCAGTATTACCTTACTGTATGTCTGGATCCCCATGTCACGATTTTTGCTTAAGGCAGCAAAAATCCTGCCATGAGGATGACGGTAGGTAGAAGAAAAATAGGATAAGGGTGATATGCCGCAGGAGATATTGATATTACCGGGGGATTATATTGGGCCGGAGGTGACGGCGCAGGCGGAGCGCGTGATTGCGTGGCTGACCGAGCATGCGGGCTGTGAGTTTACCGTGAAG
>JANQQO010000032.1 GCA_028289305.1 Rickettsiales bacterium
TTATCACGCAGTATCTCTCCCAGAAACTCACGCCAGAAAAAGCGGTCAAAAAAGCCTTAAAAAAGCTCCAGGGCGCCTTTGCGCTGGGCATTATTTTCACTGATGAGCGCCTGCTCATCGCCGCGCGCCGCGGCTCGCCCTTGGTGATTGGCTATGGCGATGATGAGATGTATGTCGCCTCAGACGCCCTTGCCCTAAGCCCGCTCACCAATACGCTCAGCTATCTCGAAGATGGCGATATGGCGGTGTTAAGCACCACCAGCGCCACGCTATATGATGAGTACGGTAAGAAAACCACCCGCCCCATCGTGCAAAGCAGCCTCACTAATATCACGATCGGCAAGGAGAATTATCCGCATTTTATGCTTAAAGAGATATTTGAGCAGCCCGGCGTGCTGGGTGAGACGCTCAATGCGTATTATAACCCGGTATCCCAGGCTACTGAGCTGCCGGAGCTTAATTTTTCCCTCGCCGATGTCTCTCATATTACCATCGTCGCCTGCGGCACGTCGTATTACGCCGGCCTCACCGCTGCATATTGGCTGGAAAGCATCGCTGGCGTGTCGGTGCGTGTTGATATTGCCTCGGAATTCCGCTATCGCAAGCCAGTATTGCCCAAAAACGGCGTGGCGCTGTTTATTTCGCAATCAGGGGAGACGGCCGACACCTTCGCCGCCCAGCAATACGCTAAAAAGCACGGCCAGCGCACGATTGTGATCACGAATGTGCCAGAAAGCTCCATGGCGCGTGCCGCGGATGCGGTGCTGCGCACCTATGCGGGGCCGGAGATCGGCGTGGCCTCTACCAAGGCCTTCACCACCCAGCTCATCACCTTGGCCTGCATGGCGATAGGTGTTGCTAGCGCGCGCAAGACGATTACGTCCAAAAAGGCTACTGTGCTTCTACACGCACTCTCCGAATTGCCGCATCGCGCAGCAGAAGTGCTGCATCACTGCGATGCGCCGATTCAAACACTCGCGCACGAGCTCGTCACGGCACAGGATATTCTTTATATTGGGCGCGGGCTTTCCTTCCCGATTGCACTGGAGGGAGCATTGAAATTAAAGGAAATTTCGTATATTCACGCCGAGGCCACCGCTGCCGGTGAGCTCAAACACGGGCCGATCGCGCTGGTGGATGAAACCGTGCCGATTGTTGTGATCGCGCCGGTGGATGATTTGTTTGAAAAAACCACCTCCAATGTGGAAGAAGTCGCCGCCCGTGGTGGTAAGGTAGTGTTATTTAGTAATAAAAAAGGGGTGCAGAAGCTTAAAAAAGCCACGCATACCGCCATTACCCTGCCAGAATGTGCCGATTTTGTTGCCCCAATTCTCTATGCGATTCCTATTCAGCTCCTGGCGTATCATGTAGCCGTGCTTAAGGGCACGGACGTCGATCAGCCCCGCAACCTCGCCAAATCCGTCACCGTGGAGTGAATTTTTCTGCTATACCTGAGGTTGATTTATTTTTTGTTAAGACTTTCTTAACACTTTTTTGTTAGAATGATCGCTATGCTCCTCTTTGATCAAAAGCATTATGGTGAAAAACAAAGGACCGCTTCTATTGAAAGTGTAAAGGCGCTAAACGCACTGGTAAGAGAAAAAATAGAGAATTTTTTTGGTCAGGCTGGTTGGCCAGCATTTGGTGTAGAGATAGAATTCCATGCTGTAATGCGGGGGAGAAGTCGCTCTCAATTTCCAATTTCTGCCGAGTTAAGGTCAAATGCGTTTAATCCAGCTATAGTATTGCGTTTTCATGATGAAGAGCCAGAATTAGATGGGAGTATTACTCACATCGATGGTAGTTACGCTAAGCAACTTGAGATTGATTTAAGTTATGAGCGGTCGGGAGATGGCAAAAAACCAGGGCGGATAAGAACGCCTCTAGAACAAGGTAGGATATTAGAGGTATTGCCTCGCATTGTTGAAGAAAGAGCACAAGAATATAGTCTAAGTAAGGTTGATAGAAGGACGCGCGCCCTTGATGGTAAAACAAATCTCTCAAATGCTATTCATTTTAATTCTAATATTATTTTGGAAGATGGTAGCAACGGATTTGCCGATGACAACGATTTGGCAAGCAAGCTGTGTTTATGCTTTATTGAAGCATCCTTAAACTTTGCACGGGATGGAGGCATTTTACTGTATGCCCCTACAGCGGAATCTTTATTGCGGTATAATCGCGCTATTGATGGCCCTACAAGTATTCGTTTGGGGGATAGGCGAAGAAATTTTGGAATAGGCGCAGGTTTAATTAGAGGAAGAAAGTATAATACAGAGCGCGATGGGCAACGTTTTGATCCTGAAGTTGAGGGGGGGAACTTAAGATATGAAGATAGACTTGGTAGTGCACAATCAGTGGGTGAAGTAGACCAGAGTACTATAAGGATAGGTGCAAAAGCAGAGCTTGTTGATCCGTCAGCTCCATATAGATTCGTAGAAATGCACCTAATGATGATGCAGGAGGC
Source organism: Rickettsiales bacterium (assembly GCA_028289305.1). Classification (GTDB taxonomy): domain Bacteria; phylum Pseudomonadota; class Alphaproteobacteria; order Rickettsiales; family JANQQO01; genus JANQQO01. The sequence continues at coordinate 2,468 of JANQQO010000032.1, forward strand.
TTTTGCTATTTATGAAAAAAGAGAGCGTGAAAACACCCTTGATTCACTAACTGCAGAATCTCTCATGTCTAGAGATGATGCTATCCCTACTGTTGCTGAAGACAGAGGAAATTTAGAAGAAGTTTTTTTAGGCGTAATAGATAGTTTCAGAACTAGCGATTATATGAAAAAACTATTTGGAAGCGAAAGGCAGGAAGAAATTGCAAACATGTTAGAGCAAAATCATAAAATCGGAAAAAATAATGCACCGAGCACTGTCACACGCTTCTAATGGACCATGCAGAGGCCATTTCTACCCCTTGCCTTTTGGCAAGAATTGTTGATTTTACGCGCGCTATTGCATTTGGCACAGCCTTTTCGGGGTTGCCTAATTGATAAACGCGGCTTAGGTGTCGTGCTAAGTACAGAGCGTGGTCGCCGATGCGTCTGACAATTTCTACAAGTAACCCACCGAAGCGCCTCTTCAGTTTTTTTGCTAAATCAATAAATTTTTGCTGACTAGGGCCGGGTTCTCCTATATCTGCATCTGGGTCTTTGGTTTCTTCCCATTTATGTATGTCAACCTCAACATCCTCATCTTTTTTGTATCTGGGATCTTCTGGGTCGATAAGAAAATTTTTACTAGCAAATTCATAAAACTGATCAATCCCCATAAATATTTTTCTAGTAGCTGAATCTACCATATTTGAAAGGCGTGATGCGGGTTGTGAGTCTTTTTGTACATATCTACCAAATGCTTCCATTAGTCTATCGGCCGACTCATTTACTGTGTCGACCAATGAGGATGCGGCACGAACTTGTATCTCGGGGTTCGCTGTATTAGCCTCCTCAATGGCATCTACCATCTCTTCGGCTAAATAATATAGGTGTTCGATTTTATCAAACGTCTTGTTTTTGTCCTTATCTAAAGACATTACCGAATCCTTCTTACACGTATTATTTATATAGAAGGGATTCTAACACAAAAGTGTTAATAAAAGGTTAACAAGATTCTAAAAATGTAGATTTTAATTGGTAGGGTTTTACTACTAAAACCCTCACCCCTCTCCAAAAGCTTCGTTAAACACGTCTTCCCAGCTGCCTTGGGTGGCGGCGCGCGTGTATTCGGTAACGCGGTTTTCGAAGAAATTCGTGTGTTCCACCCCGTTTAGGATATCATCCAGCCAGGGCAGGGGGTTTTTCGCGATGTTGAACAGCGGTTGCAGATCCAGCTGCATCAGGCGCCGATCGGCGATATAGCGAATATATTCCTTCACCTCCTTCGAAGTCAGGCCCTGAATCGATCCCTTAATATTAAACGCGAGGTCGATAAACGCATCCTCATGCGTGATGATAGTATCGCACGCTTTATAAAGCTCACGCTTCATTTCCTCGTTCAGAATCTCCGGATTTTCGCTGACAAAGGTCTTAAATAGCTTGATAATTGAATTCGTGTGCAGGGTTTCGTCGCGTGCGCTCCAGGTGACGATTTGCCCCATGCCTTTCATCTTGCCAAAGCGCTGGAAATTCAGCAGGATAGCAAAGCTCGCGAAGAGCTGCAGCCCTTCGGTAAACCCGCCGAACACCGCCAGCGTCTTGGCGATATCGGTCTTGCTGTCCACGTTAAAGCCTTGCATATAGTCATATTTATCCTTCATTTCCTTGTATTCCAGGAATTCCTGATACGTTGCTTCGGGCATACCCAGCGTATCGATCAGGTGGGAATAGGCGGCAATATGAATCGTCTCCATATTGGAAAACGCTGCGAGCATCATCTGCACTTCCGTCGGCTGGAATACGCGCGAATAATGCTTCATATAACAATTGTTTACCTCAATATCGGCCTGGGTAAAAAAGCGGAAAATCTGCGTCAGCAGATATTTTTCACTATCATTCAGATTATGCTTCCAATCCTTCACATCATCGGCCATCGGCACTTCTTCCGGCAGCCAGTGGATGCGCTGTTGCATCAGCCACGCTTCATACGCCCAGGGGTAGTTGAAAGGCTTATAAATCGGATCGGCTTTAAGTAATGACATAAGAAATGCCTCTAATATGCTGAGTTAATGGACTAATTTCCCGCAAGCGCAGCTACTGGCACGCCAGACATTCTTCGTAATTGCTACCATCCTTGGCCGCTTTTTCCAGCGCCTCTTCCTCGGTGGTACCATTCACTACCTCGTGTGTGTGGCCATGATCCTTGTGCTTGTATCCCGGTTGCAGCTTCATCTCGAGCTGTTTTGCCGTATCCACCACATGCGAGACCTTGTCAGAGCGCTGTACAGACGTAGAACGGCAGTAATACAGGCTCTTCACGCCCTTTTTCCACGCCATGAAATGCACATCATGCAGGTATTTTTTCTCCACATTGCCCGGCATAAACACATTGAGCGATTGCGCCTGGCAGATAAACGGCGTACGGTCTGCTGCGTGCTCAACAACCCAGCGCTGATCAATCTCTGGCGCCGTTTTGAACACATCTTTCTCGTGCTCGGTCAGGAAGTCCAGCTGGCGTACTGAGCCTTCATTAGTGGCAATCGAGGACCACACCTCGTCGGTGTTCTGCCCTTTTTCTTTCAGCAATGCGGTTAGATGCTTGTTGCGCACGGTAAACGAGCCGGTCAGCGTCTTTTGCACATAGCTATTCGCCGCATAAGGCTCAATGCCCGGTGAAGAATTGCCAGCAATCACAGAAATCGACGCTGTCGGAGCGATAGAAAGCTTGTTGCTAAATCGCTCTTTTACGCCGACCTCTTCCGCATCCAGGCACGCACCACGCTCTTCGGCCAGCTCGTGCGATGCCTCATCTGCGCCTTCACGAATATGCTTAAAGAT
>JANQQO010000058.1 GCA_028289305.1 Rickettsiales bacterium
AGCGCGCGGGCCTGGTCATAGCGCTGTTGCAGGGCAGTATTTTCTGGTTCTAGCGTGAGGGCGAATGCGGCATTGCTTACGGTATATTCATGGCCGCAATAAAGCTTTGTATCATCTGGTAGTGCGGCGATTTTTTGCAAAGAATCATGCATCATTGCCGGCGTGCCTTCAAACAACCGGCCGCAGCCTAGGGAAAATAAGGTATCGCCCGTAAAGGCCATGGCCTGTTCTGGGAAGTAATACATAATCGCGCCGAGCGTATGGCCGGGCAGATGGGTGATGGTGCAGCTATGCCCGGTGACAGTGAAGTGATCGCCATCATTTAGCGCAATATCGATGCCGGGAATGCGGGCTTTGTCTTCGGCAAAACCGACGATTTGGCAGCCGGTTTCTTGTTTCAGTGCTAGATTACCATCGGTGTGATCCCAGTGGTGGTGGGTGGCTAGGATATAGGCCAGGGTGAGATTATGCTGGCGCAGGGCGGTGAGCACGGGCTCCGGCTCGCCAGGATCGATGATTGCGGCCTGGCCGGTGTTATCATGCAGCAAATAGATGTAATTATCTTTCAGTGCGGGGAGTATAATGCAGGAGAGTGCGGGCATAAAAAACAGGGAAACACTTTTATTCTGCCCAGTATATGGTATTAATGAAGGGCACACAACTGCAAGGGTGTTATGCCACGGCCTGCTGCTAAACCATCGAAGAAACAGGAGAAAATTCTGGCGCTGCGCCGGGATATTGACCGTATTGACGATAAAATCTTGGCGCTGCTGCAAGAGCGCGCGGCCATCGTGAAGACGGTGGGGAAGACGAAGAATCTAGGAAATAGCAAGAAGAGCATTATCTGCCCCGGGCGTGAGGCGAATATGGTGCGGCGCATGGTGGAGAAGAGTGAGGCACCGCTTTCAGAAGTAGCGGTGGCGCTGATGTGGCGGCTGATTATCTCGAGCTCGATTTTCATTGAAGAAAAGACGGCGGTGTCGGTGTTAGCGACGCATGATAACAAGGAATGTTACTGGCTAGCACGCGAGTGTTTTGGGGCGTTTACGCCGCTGCAGCAACAGCCGACATCGACCGAGATCATCAAGGATATTATCGAGCAGAAAGCAACGGTAGGCGTGCTGCCGATGTGGGATGAAGAGGCGCCGCGGCCGTGGTGGGTGCGCATGACTGAGGCGAATGACCCGCCGATGGTGTTTGCGAAACTGCCCTTTATTAAATTAGCGCCGAGCACGCGCGCGATGCTGGTGGCGATTGGCTATATTACGCCGGAGCCGAGCGGTAAGGATGAATCGCTGTGGGTGATACAGGCGGATGAGACGATTCCGCCGGAGATGATTGAGGAGAAATTGAAGCAGCATCTGAAAGTGCCATTTCAATTTCAGGATGATTATCGCCTGCTCGGCAACCCGACCATGCGGTATAACCTATTGAAGGTGATGGATTTTGTTAATGATGAGAATGCGGTGATCCCCATGGCGCTGGAGGAGGCGAACCGCGATAGCATCAAGAGTACGCCGATTACCGCGCATTATCTGGGGTCGTATGCGACGCCGCTGGATTTTGTCAAGCAGACAGGCGCGAGCAAAGCATGAGCCGGCCCACCCCCGTTTACCCAAGCATTTTGGAGATCACACCCTATATCCCAGGGCGATCGCGCGTGGCGCATGTCGACAATCCGATCAAGCTATCTTCGAATGAGAGCCCGTTTGGACCGAGCCCGAAGGCGATCACGGCGATGCAGGAAGCAGCGGAGGGCGCGCATCGCTATCCAGAGACCAGCGCACAGACACTCCGGGAGGCGATTGGTGCGGCACATGGGCTGGATGCGGCGCAGATTGTGTGTGGCGCGGGTTCAGACGAGCTGATTGCGCTCTTATGCGCGGCTTATGCGGGGGCGGGGGATGAGGTGTTATACAGCGAATATGGGTTTGTGATGTATCCGACCTCGGCGCTGCGCGTTGGGGCAACGCCGGTGGTGGCGCCCGAACCGCATCTGAAGACCGATGTGGATGCGCTGCTTAGTGCGGTGACGGAGCGGACGAAGATGGTGTTTGTCGCCAACCCCAATAACCCCACCGGGAGTTATGTGACGGCTGATGAGATGGCGCGGCTGCGCGCTGGATTGCCGGAGCAGGTGCTGTTGGTGGTGGATGCGGCTTACGCGGAATATGTGACCGAGGCGGATTATGACGCGGGGGGTGCGCTGGTGGAGGCGGGGGAGAACACCGTGATGTTGCGCACGTTTTCCAAGATTTATGGACTGGGCGGGCTGCGGCTGGGCTGGGCCTATGCGCCGCCGGCGATTGCTGAGCTGCTGCACCGGGTGCGCGGGCCGTTTAATGTATCCAGTCTCGCGCAGGCAGCGGGCATTGCCGCAGTGGGGGATCAGGATTTTGTGGCACAGGCGAAAGCGCATAACACCGAGTGGCGCAGCTGGCTGGAAGGGGAGCTTACACCGCTTGGGATCACGGCGCATCCAAGTGTCGCGAATTTCTTATTGCTCGATATGGAAACGCCGGAGCGGGCGAAGGCGGCCTATACCGCGCTGAAAGAACAGGGAATTTTGCTGCGGCGCATGGAGACCTACCATTTGCCGGCTTGTTTGCGTGTGACTATTGGGCTGGAAGAGGAAATGCGCGCGCTGGTGGGGGCGCTAAAAGAAATATAATGTTCTACCGCAAGGCGGTGAGGGTGGCGTCGTTGCTGAGAAGGAAGAGTGTGCCATCGATGATGACGGGGGGTAGATAGATATCGTCATCGACGTCGAGCTGGTCGCTGATCTCACCGCTTGCGGGCGAGAGGGCGACAAGCTCGCCATGTGAGCCAATGACATAGAGTTTTTCGCTGGCGAGCACTGGGCCGTTCCAGGCGATTTTACCTTTTTTGGTGCTGGGACTGGTATAGCGCGGCAGTTGCGTCACCCACTTGATGCGGCCATCGGGCGCGTGGATGCAGATCAATTCATCATTCGAGCTTAAGATAAAGAGCCAATTACCAGCGATCCACGGGGTGGTGAGGCTGGAGATGTGCTGCTCCCAGATGGTGCGGCCGGAGGAGAGCTCAATCGCGGTGAGCAGGCCTTCATGGCTGACGGCATAGA
>JANQQO010000159.1 GCA_028289305.1 Rickettsiales bacterium
AAAGCGACCAGCATGCCGACCCATGACATGGCAAACCAGGTATAGCATTCGAAATAGGTGCCGCCAAAGGCGATAGCGACGAGTTCCCAGGTGTATAGGAAGGCGCCGAGCAGGAGGAAAACGCCGGTAGCGCGGTGGAGAATGGAAAGCACAGAGGTGATTTGCGGGCGGTAGACCTGTAGATGTGGCGAAAGCGGCCGCGGCTTAGGCGGTTTTTTTTGCGAATCAGGTGAGGGTGTATCCGCCATGGAGGTGCGATTCCTTACGGGTTACAAAGCGTTACAAAAAGTACCGGACAACGGGTTCTGCGTCAACGCTTTATCCGCCTACGCTTAATATTACGGGGCTATGCCCCGTGGATTCTAGCGTGGCGTGACCACGCCGAAGCCTTGGCGAAGGCGGGTTCTTTATACAAAAGAGTTTCTTAAGCTACGGCGCGATGAGGCCTCATTAGCGGAGACTCAGGCGCAAGGGCAGGGGGCTATACGCCGTATTGCTCGATGAGGGTTTCGGCAATTTGTACCGCATTGAGTGCGGCGCCTTTGCGCACGTTATCAGCGACCACCCAGAGATTCAGGCCATGTGGGATGGTGAGATCCTGGCGGATGCGCGAGACAAACACTGCATCTTCCCCGGCGCATTCAACGGGTGTCATGTATTCGTTTTCTTCGGGACGATCGAGCACGGCCACACCTGGCGCATCATGCAGGATATCGCGCGCTTCTTCAGCAGAGAGCGGCGCAGTGAATTCAATATTGATGCTTTCTGCATGCGAAATAAAGGCGGGTATACGCACGCAGGTGGCGGTGACCTCAATCGCGGGATCGAGGATCTTTTTGGTTTCAACGACCATTTTCCACTCTTCTTTGGTAGAGCCATCCTCCATGAAGACGTCGATATGAGGAATGACATTGAAAGCGATCTGCTTGGTGAACGCTTCGGGCGCCTGTTTTTCGTTGACGTAGATGCTTTTGGTTTGATCGTACAGCTCATCCATCGCTGATTTGCCTGCGCCGGACACCGACTGGTAGGTGGACACCACGATGCGTTTGATGGGAACGACTTCATGCAGCGGCTTTAGCGCTACGACCATTTGAATGGTGGAGCAATTTGGGTTGGCGATGATGTTGCGTGCGCGGAAATCAGCCAGGGCAGGGGCGTTCACCTCAGGCACAACGAGTGGAATATCTGGCTCCATGCGAAAATAGGAGGTGTTATCGATGACAATACAGCCCGCCTCTGCTGCGCGCGGAGCGTGGATTTTAGACACGGATGAGCCAGGAGAGAACAGAGCGATGTCGGTTTCGGCAAAATCGAAGGTCTCAAGGGGCTCAACGATGAGGGTCTCGTGATCGCCAAAGCTGACCTTTTTACCTTTTGAGCGCTCTGAGGCCAAGGCTGTGACATTGTTCACAGGAAAATTGCGCTCTGCCAAGATGGACAGCAGCTGTCTTCCTACATTTCCTGTGGCGCCAACAACGGCGACGTTATAGCTCATGACGTTTCTTTCTTATTTGTTGTTGCGCGTGCTGTTTAGCACCGCAGGCCGGGGATTGTAGCGATAAGAATGGGGTTTGTCTAGATTCTAAGGCGTTAGGGATTAGGCTTTAGGGATTATTAGGGGGAAAATACCTCCCTTTTTTGGTTGCAGGGGGTTGGTGGCATTAATCGCATAATATATATTATGGAAAATATAGAGGTGGGGTGTGAGGGGGTGTTTTATTTAGGAGCGGCGTTTAACTGTGCTGTAATGAAACATATTTTATGGTATACTGGTGCGCATATTGGTGAGCATGCTAAGGAGAATGTAATTAATGTCAGAGTCTACGCCGGGAGCACCCTCTATTGATGCTATATTAGATAAATCATTTACGCCGGAGCAAGTGGTACAAATTGTTGGGCGGCTTGAGTGGTGGTATGATGCTTTTCAGATAAATGAGAAAGACCCAGAAAAGAGAAAGGAAAGAAAAGCGATGATAGGCAGGGTCGCCACCCATCTAGAGGGCGATAATTTGACGCTCCGAGGCTTTCAGGGGGTATTCGAAGGGGCCATTGACGCGCTTGCACATTATGATGGTGTTTCTAAAATGGCCGACCGGGTGTTTATTATTGGGGTGTTAGATGTGTTAGAATTAGAAGAAAATGTAAAGAATGTCGTGTTTGAACGGTTTTGGGATAAAATCGTTAAAGACATTGAAGGTGATGTGGCCAAGCAATGGTCTGGCGATAGGAAAATATGATGGCGGGACGGTTGCCACCAGGGGGACAGGGTTTTGGTGAGTTAGAAGAAAGTTTGCAGACACCGCTTACGGACGAGCAGATACGTAATTGTGTAGCCTATCTTGCTTCTCGAAAAAAAGAGGTGCATGGTGGTGAGAAGCTAAAGAGGCTTGTTATAGATCAAATGATTTCTTTTTTTCAAGATACGGATAAGGAAAAGACGGTTAATAATTTTACTGAGGTGGCAGATCGTTTAATTAGTCGATATGGACGTGATGAAGAAAAAAGAGAGGTTGTACTAGACGAAGTATTTCTTGTGCTTGGTCAGATGCTCTTTAGTCTTGGCGTTAGTAGTGACGTACGCGAAGAGGTGGAAAGTGTAATACGTGAGCGCTTGTTGGGTGGAGAAAAAGGCCGCGGTGGTGGGGCTCGCTCGAATTGATGCCAGGTGCCCTACTCTTTTTAAGGAAATAATGATAAGGAGAATATGATGACAGGACGGTTACCAGAGGATCACTCTTCTCGTAAGCATTTAATGCAGCGGGAGTTTACGGCGGAGGAGTTGAGGAGGCTTTGTGCAAGGATAAACGTTTCGATTGTTGTAGCTAAGTCTAATGACGATGAATCTTCTATCGAAATCCAAAACAAAGAGCAAAAGAAGGAGGAGGCAGATGGTTTTGTTGATTCGCTCACAAACTATCTAAACAACCCACCTGATGGGGGTATTACGCTCGAAAAGTTAGGAAAATTTGTACAAGATAGAATCGATCACAATAACGAATATATACATGGTTGCGCCTTACTTTTTTTTGATGGTATTATTGTGGATATACTGTTTCCAGGTGAAAAAAATGAGCGTACTCGAGAGGTCGTGCGAGACGAGCTTATTCAATATTTTCAAGATAAAAGAGACCTTGGCGGGCCAGGGAGTGGGCCTGGTAGCTCGAATTGATATTTTTAGGTTTGCCTAGGCCGTGTCATGCTTTTTGCAAAGCAAAAATCCCGCCACGGCTAGGCAAAGGTCAGTAAATACGCTTGAGGTGGCGTAATTCGGGTAATTACCCCGCCTTGTTTAGCCTATCGAAGGCTTTTTCGAGGTCGGTGAGGAGGTCTGCTGGGTCTTCAAGGCCGATATGGAGGCGGATGCAGCTCCCCTGCTCTTCCCACTTTGTGGCGGTGCGGATGGTGGTGGGATCGAAATGGACGATGAGGCTTTCATACCCGCCCCAGGAGGCGCCGATACCGAAGAGTTCGAGGTGATCGGCAAAGGCGGAGATGGAATCAAAACTGTGTTTTTCTTTTAAAATGAAGGTGAGCAGGCCGTTCGTGCCGGTGAAATCCCGCTTCCATAGGGCGTGACCGGGGTCGCTCGGGAGTGCTGGATGTAGCACGCGGGCGACTTCTGGGCGCTGTTCAAGCCATTCGGCAATTTTCAGCGCGGAGGCGGCATGTTGTTGCAAGCGCGCATCCAGCGTGCGTAGGCCACGTAGCGCTAAGGCGCAATCGCTAGGGCTGGTGGCAAAGCCGTAATTACGAAAGCGCGCATAGAGCGGCTTGAGCTGTTCTTGCTTGCAGATGACCGCGCCGAGGATGAGATCGGAATGGCCGGCAATGTATTTGGTGACGGCCTGGATGGAGATATCCACCCCGTGCTCAAAGGGCTGGAAATTGAGCGGCGTGGCCCAGGAATTATCCATGGCGACGAGGAGATCTTTTTCTTTCGCGGCGGCGACGATGGCCGGGATATCCTGCACCTCAAAGGTGAGGGAGCCCGGGCTTTCAGTGAAGACTAGCTGGGTGATTTCTTGAAAGAGCGTGGCGATATCCGCGCCGATGAGCGGGTCGTAATAGGTGGTTTCGATGCCGAAACGGGTGAGCTCTTTATTACAAAAGCGGCGCGTGGGGCCATAAACCGAATCA
>JANQQO010000066.1 GCA_028289305.1 Rickettsiales bacterium
CCGCCACTATCAATGGGGGTGGAGCCGCCGGTAGAACCCGTACCCGTGGAAGGCGGGGTGATAGGAGTAGGTGAAATCACCACATCCTCTCCCTCCGCATCACTACCCGTCTCTTCCACCGGAATGTCATCCACCTCATTTGGCGCTTCTGCTACAGGGGTGTTTGTGTTCTCCTCTGCGTCACGATCGAGTATTTCTTCATCGGGGTTGTCTAATACCCCATCCTCGGCGGTGAGTTTATTCAAACGTAGGGCAAACAGATCCAGATCGTCATCGTTGATGCTGGATGGAGTGCGTAAATTAAGCGGATCTAGGAAATCTAGATTGGTGCGGAATTGCTGCGAGAGCACCGGCACTAAATAGCCGCTATCAGCATCGAGTGTGAAGCGTGCGCGCCCAATATAGTCATCAAAACCGATATCAATTTCGAGCCCATCTACCTCAGAACGGCTTGGAACAATCACCATTTGTGACAGCACGGTTTTTACCGCACTTGCATCACCGGAGAAGGTGAGCGTGCCGGTATTGGGATCGGCGTTGATTTCCACGCCATCCTGCTGTTTGGCTTTGATCAGTACTGCACCGGGATCAGACAGGGTCATGGTGAGCGAAATCGCACCATTGCCTTGCACCGCGGAGCTTAGATCTACCGCAGTGGTCTTCCCAGCAGCATCGCCGGCAGAAGGCTCAAGACTGGCCAGCTCCTCAACGGAGAGCTCCTTGCCCGTGGCGTTATAGATTACCACGAAGTCTTGGGCTTTCTGCGCGGTGTCTTCTGCGCTGATCACCGCTTTTATGATATGTGGTTCTTTAGCCATAAACTATCTACAATTTTAACCAAATTAAGGAAAAATGCTTTCCAGTTTTCCTTTGTTTCTCATACAGTTATAGATAATACTATAAAAAGGTTAAAAAAACGTTAACGAATGCAAAATAAATGCGTTTTTATGCAAAAAATATGATGATTTTGCATGGCAATTAAGGGGTATTTAGGGAAAATTGGGTTTTTGGGTGCGGGAATATGAGGGTGTGGGGATGCGTAGAGGTATTACAATCTATGTTTATCAATAGGATAGATTTTTTCGGGCTGGATTAAGCGTGTCATGCTTTTTGCAGAGCAAAAACCCCGCCACGCTTAATCCAGCGAGAGGGGGCATGTGCGGTGCAGGTGGTAAGGTTGTTTTATAAATACGCTCATGCGTCGTCCGTCTTCGCTCTTTGAGCTACGCCGCGACAGGCGTAGGCTGCGCTCCCACTTGGTCGCTAGTCGTCGCCTTCGGCTCCTCCGGCTATTATATAATTACGTTCAAGCGCCGGGCGGGCTCGCTCAATGCTCGCATCTCGTCGCTAGCGCTCCTCCACTGCTTGCGGTGGGCTTATTTCAAGCGTTTGAAGACCAGGGAGGCGTTGGTGCCGCCGAAGCCGAAGGAATTGGACAATACGGCGTTGATGGGGCGTTCTTTCGCGGTTAAGGGGACCAGATCGATATCGCATTCCTCTTCAGGGTCATTCAGATTCAGCGTCGGTGGGGCGATGTTATCGCGCATGGCGAGGATTGAGAAGATCGCTTCCACACTGCCTGCCGCGACCAGGAGATGGCCGATCGAGGATTTGGTCGAAGACATGGAGAGCGCTGTGGTAGCATCCCCGAATAGGCGCTTCACGGCGCGCAGCTCAATCATATCCCCTGCCGGGGTAGAGGTGCCATGGGCGTTGACATAATCGATATCTTCTGGGGCGAGACCGGCCCAGTTAAGCGCGCTTTGCATAGCGCGGAAGCCTCCGTCACCCTCTGGTTCAGGCGAGGTGATGTGATAAGCGTCGCCGGACATACCGTAGCCAGCCCATTCGCAATAAATTTCTGCGCCACGGGCCTTGGCGTGTTCGTATTCTTCTAAGATGACGATACCCGCACCTTCGCCCATCACGAAGCCATCGCGCTGTTTATCCCAGGGGCGGGAGGCGGTTTCAGGCGCGTCGTTAAAATTGGTGGAGAGCGCGCGGGCAGCGGCAAAGCCGGCCACGCCAACATAGCAAAGCGCGCCTTCTGCGCCGCCAGCGATCATCACATCAGCATCCCCGAGGGCGATCAGCCGTGCGGCATCGCCAATTGCGTGCGCGCCGGTGGAGCACGCGGTGACCACTGCGTGGTTCGGGCCCTTAAACCCATGCTGAATCGAGATTTGCCCGGAGGCGAGATTGATGAGGCTTGCGGGGATAAAGAAGGGGCTCACGCGTTTAGCGCCTTTTTCGATGGCGATGCGGACGCTGTTTTCAATCGCAGGGAGGCCGCCAATGCCGGAGCCGACCATGACGCCGGTGCGGTGCTGTTTTTCTTCGGTATCGGCACTCCAGCCAGCATCTTCTAGCGCCATCGCCGCCGCGCCCATCGCATAATGGATGAAAGTATCCATTTTTTTCTGCTCTTTGGGGGGAATCCAGCGATCGGCTTGAAACTGTTCGTCACTATCGCCATAAGGCACTTCGCCGGCAATGCGTGCAGGCAATTCAGACGCATCAAAACGTGCGATGGGCCCAAGGCCCGATTCGCCAGCGGTCAATTTTTTCCAGGAAGCTTCTACTCCGCAGGCAAGGGGCGTGACCAACCCCAGGCCTGTGACTACTACACGTCGCATGTCTATCTACTCATCTAAAATGTGGCGGAGGCGCAGCATTGCACGATTTGCATTGCTGCTATGCCATGGGAGATGACGAATTACACCGTTTCTTCAATGAACTTAACGGCGTCTTCCACTGTGGCGATTTTTTCAGCAGCATCGTCTGGGATTTCGATGCCAAATTCTTCTTCAAAGGCCATGACAAGTTCTACTTGGTCAAGGCTATCAGCGCCTAAATCGTCAGTGAAACTGGCTTTTTGTGTCACTTTGTCTTCATCTACATCGAGATGTTCTGCAACGATTTTCGCTACGCGTTTTTGAATGTCACTCATACGTTTCCTCACTGAGAAGTTCTTGATCTCCGTTCATTTATAGGAAGTGATATAAAAAATCAACCTATACCATCAACATGCCGCCATTCACATGTAGCGTTTGTCCGGTGATGTACTGTGAGCCTTCACTTGCCAGGAATAGCGCTGTGTGGGCGATATCCTCTGGGGTGCCGAATGCGCCGAGCGGGATGGCGCTTAGCATCGCGTTTTGTTGCTCTTCGGTGAGAGCGTCGGTCATCGCGGTTTTGATGAAGCCTGGGGCGATGGTGTTGACAGTGATGCCGCGGCTGGCGACCTCGGCGGCGATGGATTTGCCCATGCCGATAATGCCGGCTTTCGATGCGGCGTAATTCGCCTGGCCGGGATTGCCCATAACGCCGACGATGGAGGAGATATTGATGATGCGGCCATGTTTGCGCTTCATCATGCCGCGGAGTAGGGATTTAGTGAGGGTGAAGGCCGCGGTGAGATTAACATTGAGTACGGTTTGAAAATCTTCCTCCGACATACGCATGGTGAGGTTATCACGGGTGATGCCGGCGTTATTGATGAGAATATCCACACTGCCGAGGGTTTCTTCCGTCTGTTTTGCCAGGGTTTTAACGGCTTCCAGATCGCTTAAGTTACACGGCAGGATGTGACAGCGCTCACCGAGCGTATCAGCGATGTTTTTTAAGGCATCTTCGCGCGTGCCAGAAAGCGCCACGGTGGCGCCAGCACCATGGAGCGCGGTGGCGATTGTCCCGCCAATACCGCCGCTAGCGCCGGTGATAAGAGCTGTTTTGCCTGTGAGCATAAGAATTCCTTTTTGATGTTATTTGTTTCTTCACCTAACATTCCTCCCCCATTAGGGGGGAGGCTAGGAGGGGGCGAGTAATGATAGATCTATCGTTCTTGGCCCCCACCCTATCCCTCCCCCTCCCCCTAAGGGGGAGGGGAAATATCGCTGGAATGACATTATTTGTGTGTTGGGGTTTGTGCAGGAAAAACTATGCGTTGTCAAGCGGGTAGCCGAAGGACCAGAAATCGATATGCCACCAATGGTCGGGGTGGTGGCCCTCTTCTTTCATGCCGAGATGGCGGTAAAACGCGCAGGCGGCTTCGTTCGGCGCGGTGAGTATGATTTTATGTAGGCCAAGCGTGGCATAGCGCTCGCAGGCAGCGGTGAATAACGCGCGGCCAATTCCTGTTTTTTGGTGCTCTGCTGCTACTATGAGCCACGCAATGGTGGCTACCCCGCCTTCCTGGGCGGTCCCAAGCAATAGGCCGATCGGATTTTTATCCGCATCCCAGGCGGCAAACAAGGCGCTGTCATGCCGCTCAATACGCTGGGTGAGCGCAACTGGGTTCCAGAATTCGCTATATTGGCAGATTGCCTGCGGCGGCAAATCAGAGAATTGTTGCTTTAATTGCTGCGAAAGGAAGGTGTGCACCGTGTGAATGTCGGGCAGAGTGATGGGGCGAATGTCGATAGTGGGAGGCATAAGATCGCAAAGATCGTAGAATTTTTTTGCATTTGGGGCAATAAAAAAGCCAGGCGACCGGAGATAGCCATGTATCTACCGGTGCCTGGCGGGGATGGACCCTATATCAAGGTTTAGCGCGAGGGTTATAAAGATTGGAGTGAGCGGTATAAGTAAGGCGGTAAGAAAATAGTGGTTGTACTACCCCTCACGCGCGCATCCTTATTTCCCCGCCATCACCTTCACTAAAACCCGAATCACATCCTGGTGGCGCGCCTTATCGATATTGAGGAAATCTTTCATCAATTCGAGGCATTGGCGCTGTTGTGCCAGCTCTTCTGGAGCAAGTTCTTCTAACGAATCTTCGAAGAAGAGTGCTACAGGAACATTGAGTGCTTTTGCCACTTCCCATAAGCGGCTGGCAGCAATGCGATTCTGCGCTTTTTCGTACTTATGGAGCTGTTGATGCGTGACACCAATATGTCCTGCAAGCTCCTTACGCGTCATACCTTGGGCGATGCGTAGCCGGGTGATCTTCTCACCGATCTGGTGATCGACCGACTCCACATTTTTTGTGCCCTCTGGCGTGGCTGCGGTTTCTACAGAAGTTATGTCTGTCATAACTTTCCCCCTTTAGTTGGTTACGGCAATAGTGCCTACCCCCCTAGGAGCAAGAGGCATGCCAACTTAGGGTTGATGGCTGGAATGTTGCGGTGAGCCTTGGGTTTAAGGGGTGTCATAGGGGTTTCTTCTGCAGGAGGGTGTGCAACGCTGGGTCACTTTTTTTGTTTTATTATGGGACGGGAGGGGGTGATGAGGTGATAATCCCATAATGGGACATGCAGTGACCAGAGGTTGCGTATATAGTGTATAGGGTCGCCTTTTTCTACTAAAAGTGGAATAATTCTTTACTTTTTGGATGAATTTGTTATATCTAAAGAATTGAAACAGCTAGTTTAACAGGAAAGTGTGAATCACTTTCGGGGGGAGAGCGGGGTAGTGTGATGCGGCTAGCGGTACAAAGTGTAGCAGTATTTTTGGCATTATTATGTTTGGCCTGTGCGCCCCAGAATCGTGGGCAACAGACATTTCCTGACCGTGATGTGACGGTTCCTTCAGGTCAACAGAAGAGCTGGCCAAATAATAAGAGCGACTCGGATATTTATCCGCTTTATTAAATACCGCTCTTGATCTTCTCTTCCTAGATGCGCTTTTTTTTATTGTGCGCATGGTTGCTTATTCTTTCTTAAAAAACATCTATAAGTAGAAGATGGTAACGTTTTCTTAACCTTTTTCTTGTATACTACGTGGTATTGGTTTTTGAGGGATAACACGTATGTTATAAGAGGGGGAGAGATGACAGGTCCTATTGACCGCGTTGGCGGGGTATCTTCGGTTACGCCAGTACAAAGCCATACACGCCCAGCAGGAAAGAAAAAGGATGAGGTGCAAACGCCTGAGCCGGTGGCGGGTGAGGTGGAGATGGAGGATGTTGACCCGGGCGAAGAAGAGGCGGAACAAGAACAGGAAGTAGAGGCGGATGGGATACAGAATGAGGATCTCGTTCTAGGTGATATATTACCTGGGAATGATCGTAAGCCTGATCCACGCTATGGCAAGAGAGTAAGGCCTGTCGGAAAAGATGGCGGCGGTGCCATGGCGTCTCAATTAATGGCACGGCCAGGCGTGCTCTCTTCGGATGAGGCGCAGGCGCTGCTTGCAGGGCATAAGGGTTTCTGGGATGAAATCGTAGAAAAGCCCCATGTTTTGGAGCGGCCAGGGATGCTTGATTTGAAAGCAGCGCTGGTGAAACATGCGGGTCATGAGGAGTTATCTGTTCTAGAAATGCACACTATACGGCATGCGAAAGAGATTTTAAGTGCCTATAAAGGGGCGCTGGAAGTAGGGCAGGATGGTGCCCGGCTCTCTCTTCCCGGCGCGTTTTCCCACACACCGCCTGTTTCGCACTATCCTTCTTCACTACTGAACAATATTATTCGTTCGCAGGAAGGTGCAGTGCAGGATTTTCGTTCAGGGGGGCGAGCATTGAGAACGGTGGATGCCGTGCAAGAAATGCTACAAAACATGCTGCGTGGAAGGGGAAGAGGGCGCTATGATGGGCGCTAAATCTGATCCCGCAGGATGGGGATTAAGGGGATATTTCCTGGTAAAATATTGTATTCTTTGAGTTTTAATGGGCGGACCCAGGCGAGTTCTTGGCCTTCTTTTGGCTGTGGGATGCCCTGCCATTCGCGGCAGAGATAGAGCAATACCAACACATGTTCCGCCTCGCGCGCTTCGGAGATGAAGCCGAGCGGGGCAAAGCAGCCAAGCGTGATGCCGATTTCTTCTTCTACTTCGCGCTTGAGGGCGGCTTCGGGCGTTTCGCCTGCATGGAGTTTGCCGCCGGGGAATTCCCAGTAGCCGGCCATGATCTTGCCTTCGGGGCGCTTGGCGATGAGCACGCGCTTATCCGGATCTATCAGGGCAACGGCAGCAGCGGTGGTGAGGGTGGCCATGGGGTGTTACGAGCGGTATTCGGCGTTGATACGAATATACTCATGCGTTAAATCGCAGGTCCACACGGTGAATGCGCCGGTGCCAACGCCGACATCAGCGGTGATGACGATGTGGTTGCCGCGCATATATTCGGCGAGCTGGTCTTCGTGGTACGCGGCATGAGCGCCGCCTTCTTCGGCGATTTGTACATCGCCGACCCAGATTGCGGTGTTATCGCGGTCTGCTTGTTCACCGGCTTTGCCGATACCCATGACAATACGGCCCCAATTTGCATCTTCTGCAGCGATTGCTGTCTTGACTAACGGGGAATTTGCGATTGAAAACGCAATTTTTTTGGCCGAAACGTCATTTTCAGCCCCCTTTACGGTGACTTCGATCCATTTTGAGATGCCTTCCCCGTCTTTTACGACGAGATGGGCCATTTCTAGCAGCAGATCCTGCAGGGTTTTGGCAAACTCCGCCAGATGCGGATCTTCCGGCGTGGTGACGGGGGAATGGGTCGCCGCTCCGGTGGCGAAGACGAGCACGGTATCGCTGGTGGAAGTATCGCTATCTACGGTGATCGCGTTATACGAGACATCAATTGCTTGGTTTAATAGGGATTGTAACACGTCTGCGGGGATGGCGGCGTCGGTGAAAACATAGCCCAGCGTGGTCGCCATATCTGGCGCAATCATGCCCGAACCTTTGGTGATACCGTTGATGGTGACGGGTGTATCGCCGATTGTACACTGGCGGGTGACGCCTTTGTGGAAGGTGTCGGTGGTCATGATGGCTTCAGCGGCTGCTTCCCATGCGGTGGATGTACGCGCGCTATGGAGTTCAGGCAGGAGCGCGGTGAGCTTTTCGGCGGGCAGTGGCTCGCCAATCACGCCGGTGGAGGAGACGAAGATTGCTTCTGCCGCACAGCCAATGAGACTG
>JANQQO010000069.1 GCA_028289305.1 Rickettsiales bacterium
TCGGCGAGCGTTTCTTCGGTGCGGAATACGGCGGCGTGATTTTGCATGATGTTCTGCATATTAGCACGAATTTCAGCCGTAGGAGCGCTACCCTTGCTATGGCGGATAGTATCGAGATAGCTAATGGCAGAGTCACCGGCGTTGTTGAGCGATTTATGTGGCGCGCCAGGGGTGATGGTTTCAGCGGCACGCAGCCCTGCAGCGCGGCCAAAAACCACGAGATCTAGTAAGGAGTTTGAGCCAAGGCGATTTGCGCCATGCACCGATACGCAGCCGGCTTCGCCAATGGCCATGAGGCCCGGAACTACGGTATCAGGATCGCCATTTTTCAAGGTGACGACTTCGCCGTGATAATTGGTGGGGATACCGCCCATATTATAATGCACGGTAGGCAAGACCGGAATCGGCTCTTTGGTGACATCGACACCGGCGAAAATTTTGGCGGTTTCGGAAATGCCTGGGAGGCGCTTGGCGATAATATCAGGATCAAGATGATCGATATGTAGATAGACATGGTCTTTATTGGGCCCAACGCCGCGGCCTTCACGGATTTCTACGGTCATCGAACGGCTGACCACATCGCGTGAGGCGAGATCTTTTGCATGTGGCGCATAGCGCTCCATAAAGCGCTCACCCTCAGAATTTACCAAGAAGCCGCCTTCGCCGCGCACGCCTTCGGTGATTAAGCAGCCTGAGCCATAAATACCGGTGGGGTGGAACTGTACGAACTCCATATCTTGCATGGGCAGGCCAGCGCGGAGCACCATGCCGCCGCCATCGCCCGTGCAGGTATGGGCGGAGGTGCAGGAAAAATAGGCACGGCCATATCCACCGGTGGCGAGCACGGTGGTATGGGCGCGGAAACGGTGAATCGTGCCATCGTCTAAGTTCCACGCGACAACGCCGCGGCAGGCACCTTCATCATCAATTATTAGTTCAATTACAAAGTATTCGATAAAAAACTGCGCGTGATGCTTTAAGGATTGTTGGTAGAGCGTGTGCAGGATGGCGTGACCAGTGCGATCAGCCGCTGCGCAGGTGCGGACCGCGGGTGGACCTTCGCCGAATTGGGTGGTCATCCCGCCAAAGGGGCGCTGGTAAATACGGCCTTCTTCGGTGCGAGAAAAGGGGACGCCGTAATGCTCTAATTCAATCACCGCAGCGGCGGCGTTTTTGCACATATATTCAATCGCGTCTTGATCGCCGAGCCAGTCTGACCCTTTGATCGTGTCATACATATGCCATCGCCAGTTATCTTCCGACATATTGCCGAGCGCTGCGCTGATACCGCCTTGGGCGGCTACTGTGTGGCTGCGGGTAGGGAAGACCTTGCTGATACAGGCGGTGCTTAAGCCCTTTTCGGCCATGCCGAGGGTGGCGCGTAGCCCAGCGCCGCCAGCGCCGACCACAACAACATCATATTCATGATCAATAATGGTATAGCTTTTGCTCATGATTATCCTTTTACATAGACGCTGATGACGGCGAAGATGCCAATGACTGTAGCAGCAAAGCAGAGGATTTTTGCCAGCATGATGGTGGCCACTTTGGCGAAGGGATGGGAAACATAATCTTCGAGCACTACTTGGATGCCGAGCGCGCCGTGATAGAACATGGTGATCAAGAAAAGGATGCTCATGATGCTATTCAGCGGTGTGGCGAGCCAGGCTTGGCTTAACGCATGGAGCTCCTCGGTGCTGAGCTCTTTGATGTTACTCGGTATTTCAAACATAAAGATGCTGGTGACGAGCCAGATAACAAGAGGGATCATCGCCACGGCAGTAATGCGCTGGGCAAGCCAGTGATGGCCACCTTCTTTTGCGGAACCGAGCCCGCGGGCTTTGCTTAAATCAGAACGTAAGCTCATAGCAGCGTTACCATATAGCCGAAAATGAGAAGGGTGCAGAGCGCGGTGGCGAGGAGCACGGCGATGCCCGAACGGGTGACATTATGGAGCTCAAAACCGAAGCCGAGATCCCAGGCAAGGTGGCGTATCCCATTGAAAAAGTGATAGAATAACGAAAGCAGCCAGCCGA
>JANQQO010000071.1 GCA_028289305.1 Rickettsiales bacterium
CGATATCATTAAGGCGGAAGAGCGAGCTTTGCTTCTTGCGGCTGCTGAGGAGCATTTCAGCCCAGATGGGGCGGCCATTGGCGGGGCTTAACGCATAGAGTTCACCGGAGGAATAGGGCACCACGACGAATTGTTCCGACACGGCCGGGGTGGGGGAGCCGAGAATGCTGGTGTTTTGCTTGATGCCGGCATGGGTCCATAGGGTTTTGCCGTCATTGGCGTCGAGCGCATAGAGCTGGTTATCAACGGTGATGATGAAGAGTTTGCCAGCGGTGGCAACCGGAGCGGAGCGGGCAGGGATGTTGATCGAGCGTTCCCAGATTAGCGCGCCAGATTTGCCATCAAAGGCGGAGATGCGGCCATTGCCGGTGCTGACGAACAGCATATTGCCGGCATAGGCGAGGCTGCCGCCTTGGAAGTTTTTCCGGGTTTTGCCGATGGTGAAGGTGAGGAATTCGCTGGGCACTTCTTCAAGGCGGATATCCGCCGACCAGCGGGTTTCGGTGATGTCATCGAGTCCACGCGCGGTGAGGCGGCCGCCGCCATCGAGCGTATAGAGTAGGCCATTTGCGGCGATGGGTGAGGCTTGCAGGCGGTATTCATCCGGGCTGCTGCCGATATCGACATCGGTTTTATCGCGTAGTGGCAGGGAGAGGAAGAGATGGGCGGTGTGCCATTCTTGCGGGAAGCGCTGGGTTTTATTGCGGATAAGTTTCGGCAGGGCGACCGGCGTATTGTTGAGCGTGGGGTCGGGCTCCAGATCGCTAGTCAGGGCGAGCACGGCGATGCGCTCACCGGGGAGTGGCGGCGCCTCTTCCTCGCCAATCCAATCTGGTACGTATTGACAGCTGGTGATGACCAGCGTGCAGCAGAGCAGAAGCGTGCGGGTGAAGCGGGTGATCATGGCGCGTCTTCAGCTGTCGGTGTCGTTATGGGGGTGGGCAGCTGCTGTAGCAGCGTATCAGCACGGGCCCGGAGCGTGGCAGGAGCGCCGGGTGCGGCGCGCAATAGGGTTAGGGTCGCTGTGGCTTCCTCATGGCGCTGTTGCTCGATGAGGCTGAGGGCCAATAATTCCTGCGCGGCGAAGCGCCAAGGCGCGTCTTGTTCTTTGAGGCGATTGAGGAGTGGCTCGGCCTCCGCGTAGTTTTTCTGGGCGATATGGAGGCGGGCCATATGCAGCATAGCCAGATGACGCAGGCCGGTATCGATACCGCTATCTTCCGCTAAGGTGCTATAGGCGGTGAGAGCGGCTTCGGGGTCGCTTGATGGGGCATCGGGCGCGCCGGTGAGGAGTGCGGCGCGGTGGAGCTGCGCCAGTTCCTGATAGCCGCCGCTTGCTTCTTCACTGAGCGTGGTGAAGGCGGTGAGCGCGGCGTCGGTATTGTTTTGTTGCAGCAGGCGATAGGCATTGTGGTAGGCGCTTCCGGCCTCGGCACGGCGGTTTTGCAGTGCGCTTTGCCACCAGATAATGAGTGCGGTGAGTACGATGACCCCAGCGACTGCGCCGAGCAGATAATGCCCATATTGATTGAGCAATTTGAGATAGCGCTCTTGCCGAAAATCTTCTTTTAATTCGTCGAATAGATCGGGCATGGGGTGTTTATGCTGTACGGTTAATGCTGCTGTTGTTTTAGCGTACTGCACAAAAAAATCCAGAGGAGATTTTAGTCGCTGTCGCTGAGGCAGGCATGGATGGCGGATGTGGCGATGGCGCCTTCGCGCAGGATCTCTGGAGTGGTGCTGGTCATGCGGATGACGCTGGAGGCGGGGCTATTTGGCGTGGTGGTGCCTTCTAGCGCATAGGCGATGCTGTCACCAAAGAGGTCTATAACGGCGGCTGCGCTGGTGCAGGGCGGGGAGCCGGTGATGTTAGCGCTGGTGGCAGCGATGGGTGCGCCCAACTCGCGCAGAAGTTGTGTGATGAGCGGGTGGTCCGGCACGCGCAGGCCTATTGTGCCGGTATCTGCGGTAATATCCTGAGCCAGAGCGGCTTCCGGCCGTGCAGGCACAACGAGGGTGAGCGGGCCAGGCCAGAAGGCATGGGCCAATTGCTGCGCCGCAGCATTATGCTGGCCAAGGCGGAGGGCGGTGGGAATATCGGGCACTAACACCTGCAGAGGTTGACTGTTACTGCGGTGTTTACACGCATTCAGCGCGGTGACGGCGTCTGCATTTTCCGCCAGCACGCCGAGACCGAACACCGTCTCGGTTGGGAAGGCGATGATTTTGCCGGCGCGCAGGGCGGTGAGCGCTTCCTTCAAATCGTTTCCTACTGCCATTTTCCGGGCCTCATGTTGTATTCTATATTGATTTTTACCATATCTAGTATGTTTTTGTTGTCTATACTACTAAACCTGCTAAGATACAACTATTGCACGCAACTTGCGAGGAGGACACATGCAGGGTAATGGATCGCTAAATCACTTTGTTATCGCTGTCGCGCAACAGAAGGGGGGTGCCGGCAAAACTACCATAGCAGCACATCTGGCTATTGCCTATAGCCAAAAGCGCCTGAAAGTGGCGCTGCTTGATATCGACCCGCAGGGCAGTCTTTCTGACTGGCATCATGCGCGCGAGATGTGGTTGGGCAAAGGCCATACGGATATTGAGTTTAAGAGCTTGTCTTCCTGGCGGTTATACTCCGAAGTGCAGCGCATGCGCTATAATTATGATGTGATTATTATCGATAGCCCGCCGCATAGCGATAGCGAAACGCGGGATATTGTGCGTACGGCGAATATGGTGATTATTCCGATGCAGCCAAGCCCGCTGGATCTGTGGGCGACCGACCCGATTTTGAATCTGACGCGGGAAGAGGGTGTGCCGGCCTATCTGCTGCTGAATCGTATGCCGCCGAAAGGCAAGCTGGCTGATACGATCGCGAAGGAGCTGCATATGCGGTTTAAAACGCAGATTGGTAACCGTGTGGCGTTCCCGACTGCGATGATGGAAGGCAAATGTGCCACCGAAACCGAGCCGCAAGGCGTAGCCGCACAGGAAATCCGCACACTGGCGGATGAGGCGGTGGATATTCTAAGCAAAGCACCGCAGCAGGAAGAGGAGCGGAAGGTAGTTCCGCTGCGTTAATCGTTAATCGTTAATCGTTGTTTGTCATTCCAGCGGCCCGCTGCGCCATCTGCCTGCGCTCTTCGAGCTTCGGCAAGACAGGGCGCTAGCGCGGCGAGAAGCTGGAATCCAGAGTGTCTAAATTAATACTGGATTCCAGCTCAAAGCTGGGATGACAAGGGTGAGTTGCTGAGTTTTCGTTCTGCTGCGCGAGTGGCAGTTTTTCTTGATATTGTTCTTTAAAATCAATAGGTTAACCTGATTCCATCCTTTTAAGGGGGTGGGGAGGGGTGTTTTATGGGTAAAAAATAGCGCTTTTCCCTGAAATATTAACGATTTGTTAACTATTTCTGTGATAATATTTATTTTACTAAAATGCGATCTATGTAAACACAAAGTGGGAAAATATGGCAGACACACCAGAAAATCAGAGCGCTGAAGCCGCCAAAGATATTAGACAGCGTATGGAGAAAGAAGAGCTTTTCTTTCACATGACCGGTGATGGTGGTGAGCTCAGGATTGTATCGAAGGAGGCGCATGAGGCGAATCCCTTGAATCCTGAGGGTAAGGAAGGTGGGGTGTTTCGTGCAATACCCAATTTTAACCCAACAGACCATCCAATTGTGGATTCAGCGGGGAAGCCGTTTCCTAATCTAGAAAATTTTGCAGCGTATAGTACCGGGAGGCCGGATAAGCGTCAGCTGCTTGTGAACCTAAAAACGGGAGAGGTATTCCAGCCGGAGGCTCTTGAGATAGATGGAGAGAAGAAGATAAACCTTCATCCCTTATCCAAAGCAGATCAAACCCATCTTGGAATGTCGGTTGCAAAGCCTAAGCGTAAGAAGATGACATTTACGGCTAATGGGGCCGGGGAATTTGAGGTGAAGCGTGTTGATGTGGTGGATGATGGGGTATGGGCAAAGGATACAAACAAAGAAAATTCGCTCTTTTTAGTGCAAGCAAAGGAAAAAAGTGGGGGTAGAAAGGCGCCGTTAAAGACATTTGCGGTGACACAAGAGAAAGGCACGGTATATGAGGTGGAAGGTATTGAGCGCCTCTCAGGAGAGGGCCAGGTGTATAAGCGGGCGATTAAGCTCGGAGATGCGGTTGGGGTATTTAATGGTGGCTGGGAGGAGCATTGTCGTGATGCGTTCCGAGTGTTTAATGAACATCAAGGCCCGGGTATTGTAGCACGCACTAAGAGCACAGTTGTAGGAATGGCTGCGGCGGGTGTTACTATGGCCGGAAAAGGGGTTCAAGGTGTGGGTGCAGGTGTGGCCACAGCGGGCAGAGCGATGAGTCGTGTGAAAGAAGCCGCTGCGCCTGCATTGGAAATGGGAGAGCGGGCGCTGCGTACAGGCGCGCGTTTTGCAAAAGAGGATTTACCCCAGGCAGTGCGCTCGCATAAGAGCACAGCACTGGGATTAGTGGCGGCTGCAGCGATAGGTATTCCCGCTTTTGTGCTGCGTGGCGATGCGGCCGAAGGCGTTGCTGAGACAGTCGGTGCTGTTGTTACGAATGCAGATTTGATGATAAGCGCTGCTATAGCGGGCACTATTGGTGCGGTGGCGAATGTGGTGGAAGATAATAAGGAACGGGTGAAAAATGCGACGGACAAGACCATAAAAAAGACGGCTAATTGGATAAAAAATATTGGATATAACACGTTCTTAGGCGGGATGATGTTTGGTACCGCAGGGGAGTTTTTAGTTGAGGCGGTGCGTGATATGGCAAGAGGTACATTTTTAAGCCCGTGGACCGCAGCAATGGGTGCGGTGACGGTGGGACTTGGCTTGGCAGCGACCTATCGTAGCCATCAGGAACATAAATACGACAAAAGAGTGCATCCAATTGTGGATCCGCAGGAAGTGCGGCATTTTGATTATCCTATACTAAAAAACCCACATCCTGCAGAGAGGGTGGAGCGTCCCGATCCTATCGATATTGGCGGAGAACAGGTGACGCCGATGAGTCGTGAGAAAATCGCCTTTGATAATGGGGTGCGGTTTGTTACGAGTGCGCAGAGAGGTGATGAGAGCTATCGAGAGATTATCGAGACCTATGAAGTAGGGGGTGCAACAGCCGAACGGCGGGTGTTATTGCATTATGGCCGAGGGAATGGTACGGCACAGCCTGGTGTGATGCTCGATGCCACAGTGGAAGAAAAATATCCTGCCTATGAGGGTGTGGGTGATGGGCAGGCGTATATTAATACGGTGATTACGCGCCAAGAAGGTGGCGGATATCAATATAGCGCAGAAGGTATTGGAGAAGATGGCGCGCCGTTCAAGAAGGAGGATACATTCTCTGCGGAGCAGCGGGAGACGTATGAGTCACAGGAAGTGGCGGTTAAGAAGTCGCAGAGCGCACATTTGGGTGTTTCTGCTTTTGGCAAGGCAATGCGAGGGGCAACATTAGGTATGGGCGTGGCCGCAGTGACATTTTCTGTTATGGGTGGTGTGATTAATAGTATTGTGCAAGGTGCCACGGTGCTAAGAACACCGGAAGTAATGGTGGCAACAGTGCTTGGTATGGCGACCGCGTTTTTTTCTATGCAGCCAGGTACACATGCTCAGAAAGTGCGAGAGGCTCAAGCGCAGCATACGGACCACCCGACGCGGACATTGGGCGGTGGCACGGCACCGGCGCGCTAGTATATTGCACCTTCGAACATAATCACGTACACTTTTACCTATGGCTGATGATACCAAATCGCCTCCGCCGGGGGATGCGCCGTTTCCAAGCCCTACCGAAGAGGAGCTGAAAAAAGCCGATGACGAGGTGGCAATTGTGGTGCTAACCCAGGGCGAAACGGAGGATAACCGGCCGTTTTACGCCTATCTTGCCATCCCTCCCAGCAAATATCTCGCCTTTAAAAAAGCCGAAGAGAGCGGTAGCTATGCGCTGCAGGATTATGGCGAGGTGATCGCCTTTGATTATGCCGAAGCGCCGCCTGAGGAGCTGCAGCAGGAAATTGAGGCGACCTATGGCGTGCAGCATGATTTTGAGGAGCAGCTGCTGGCGGAGATCGAAAAGCAGCAAGAAAAATCTCGCCTACTTACTAAATATGGTGTAAAAAAGGGGCCGGAAACGGATTCTTAAACTATATGTAGTAGGTAAGCGATGGCCGAGGGCGACAGCCAGGACCAGAGCGCGGAGAAGACTGAGGAACCGACCCAGCGGCGCATTGATGAGGCCGTGAAGAAGGGTCAGGTGGCGTTCTCGCGCGAGGTGACGAGCTTCCTGTTTTTTATCGTATTATGTTTATACATCATTTGGTTTGCACCCTATGTGATGGAGGGGACGACCTTCGTGCTGGCCGGGTTTATTGAGCACCCGCATCAGATGCGCATAGATGCAGAGAGTGGCGTGGCGCTATTAGGCAAGACGATCGACGAAATGGCGCCGTTTTTCTTTCTGCCGCTGATTGCCACGGTTATCGCGACTTTTGTTTCGAGCCTGCTGCAGAACGGGGTGGTGATTTCGGTGGAGCCGCTTATGCCGAAAGTAGAGAAGATTTCGGTGATTAAAGGGGTGAAACGGCTGTTTTCCCTGCGTTCGCTGACCGAATTTGGCAAGGGGCTGATTAAGATCACCGCGGTGGGGGTTGTGGCGTTGATTGTGTTGCGCCCACATCTGCCGCGGCTGGATACGCTGCCCGGCTACGATATGATCGATTTGATGGCGCTGCTGACGACCCTCTCGTTTCGCGTGGCGCTGGGTGCGGTGATGGTGATGGCGGTGATTGCGGTGATTGACTATCTATACCAGCGTTTTGAATATATGAAATCGCTGCGTATGACTAAGCAGGAAATCAAGGATGAGTTTAAGCAAACCGAGGGTGACCCGGCGATTAAGGCGCGGCTGCGGCAGATTCGTAGCGAACGAGCGCGCAAGCGCATGATGCAGGCCGTGCCGGAGGCGGATGTGGTCATTACCAACCCGGAACATTACGCGGTGGCGTTGAAATATGACGAAAAAACCATGCAGGCGCCGGTGCTGGTGGCCAAGGGCGTGGAGTTCTTAGCGCTGCGGATTCGCGAAGTGGCAAAAGAGCATGATATCCCAATCGTCGAAAACCCGCCGCTGGCGCGCGGGCT
>JANQQO010000096.1 GCA_028289305.1 Rickettsiales bacterium
ACGACCTTGCCAGTTTGCCCCACCTGATAGTCATTGGGGACATACCCCGCATCCACCGCTGCACGCGACGCACCAATGGCTGCACCGAGCTTATCGGCCAGCGACTCCAGCATGGCAAAATTTTCTGCACTACCAAAACCACGCCCTCCAGAAATAACGATGTTTGCTGCGGTGAGATCTGGTCGCTCTGACTCGGTTTCTGCAATTTTTACGAATGAGGAGAGCCCGGCATCTCCCATTGCATCTACAGGAACCACCTCTGCGGAACCACCGCTAGCAGCGGCTTTGTCAAAAGCCGTACTGCGCACCGTAATCACCTTGGTTTTATCGCTGGAGGTGACAGTAGCAATTGCGTTCCCGGCATAGATAGGGCGTTTGAACGTATCTGCGCTTTCTACCGCCATGATGTCAGAAAGCTGGGCAACATCCAACAATGCAGCCACGCGCGGCATGAAATCTTTGCCGAAGGTCGTCGCAGGTGCAAGAATGTGGGAATAGTCTTTCGCTAGGCCGACAATAAGCGCCGCCATGTTTTCTGCCAGCGCATGGGCATAGGCGGCATCATCCGTTACCATGACCTTCGCTACACCCTCTATTGCAGCAGCTTTTTGGGCCACAGCATCCATACCACCCTG
Source organism: Rickettsiales bacterium (assembly GCA_028289305.1). Taxonomy (GTDB): domain Bacteria; phylum Pseudomonadota; class Alphaproteobacteria; order Rickettsiales; family JANQQO01; genus JANQQO01. The sequence continues at coordinate 636 of JANQQO010000096.1, forward strand.
CCCCGCTACCAATGCATCAACCTCGCCACCACATTGACCGGCGGCGGTGATTGTGGTGAGCGTGCTTGGCTTTATCTCACCTTTTTCATGCTCTACTATAACTAGTGATCGTGCCATTATTCCCACTCATCCTCCTCTACACATCCAAGACATTTAAATTTATCGCGCCGCTGTTCAGGGCGTTGCTTCAAATAACCATATTCTTTATTGCCGCGAATCGGCAGCGCCTGCGGCACATCCTCTAGATTTCCCCACATATAGATCTCACAAAACTCTGTTGTCATCTCCTTGCATATGTGCCGAGCCGCCTTTTTCTGTTCTTTTTTATCTCCCAAAATAGGCGGAGAAACATGGATAAAAAAGATATTGCCAAAATGGCGTACTAACTCAAACCCCTCTGGCAGGTTCAACGTTTTTTTGCTATCACCGCAGCTACTGAGCAGCAGGATGCATAAAAACATTGTAAAAAAACTATAACACTTTTGCTTCATTCTTCAGCTTATCCACTAGTTCAGCCACATCCGCCACTTTCACGCCACCGGAACGCTTCGGCGGCTCTTCGACATGGCTTGTTTTTAAGCGTGGCGCAATATCCGAGACGCCCAAATCCTCCGGTGTCTTGGTATCCATCGGCTTGCTGCGCGCCTTCATTATGTTGGGCAGAGCCACATAGCGCGGCTCATTGAGGCGCAGATCAGTAGTCACAACAGCGGGTAGGCCCACTTTTATGGTAACTAAGCCGCCATCCACTTCGCGGGTTACTTCCGCCTCTTCCCCTTGCAACGCCAGCTCTGAGGCAAAAGTGGCCTGCGCCCAGCCTAAAAGGCCGGCCAGCATTTGGCCGGTTTGGTTGCTATCATCATCGATGGCCTGCTTACCCATAATTACCAATTGTGGGCTTTCTTGCTCGACGATACTTTTGAGGATTTTAGCCACTGCGAGCGGCTGCATTTCTTCCTCCGTCTGCACTAAAATACCCGTATCGGCCCCCATCGCCATCGCCGTGCGTATCGTTTCTTCCGATTTGGCCGTGCCAATAGACACCACCACCACTTCCTGCGCTTTTCCTGCTTCTTTGAGGCGAATCGCCTCCTCCACCGCGATTTCATCAAACGGGTTCATCGACATTTTGACATTCGCCGTCTCTACGCCAGAATTATCCGGCTTAACCCGCACCTTTACGTTATAATCTACCACCCGCTTGATGGGCACTAATACCTTCATATTACTTCCTCACCGCAGTAAAAACATTAACCCTAACAATACTATCACCAGCCCTTGCAGGGTGACACGTGCCACCATCAGCTTGTTGCTGTATTTCGTGTTTGCCTTATTACCCATGGCCATCAGCACCACCCCACCTACCAACACCGCCAGTGTGGCGAGCGAGAAGATGACCACAATATAATCCACTAATTACCCTCCAAACTACTACATCATGTGTTATTGCATCATAATGCAAGCCCTAGCAATGATAAAGCATTAAATAGTGGTTGGGTGGTGGTCGGGCGCACACAACTTAGACCTTGCAAAAAGCACCAAAGCCGTATATGTAGGCGGTCCCTTGTTTTAAGGGAAAATTCACACGCAAGCCTAGCGCTGTTTCTCCAGCGTTTCGGTGCCTTTTAGATAAGGTGTAAAGATGGCTTGCGGAGGACTAACCGATAATGAAGGAGAGACCGCATGTCTGCACTTCCTGCTTTTAACATGCGCCAGTTATTGGATGCTGGCGTGCATTTTGGTCACAAGACCAATCGTTGGAACCCGCGCATGGAGCCGTTTATTTTCGGCGAGCGCAATAATATTCATATTATCGACCTGCAACAAACCGTGCCTATGCTGCATCAGGCGCTGAATGCATTGCGTGAGGTAGCGGCAAAAAATGGCCGTATTTTGTTTGTTGGCACCAAGCGTCAAGCGTCTGAAGTAATTACAGAAACCGCAAAACGCTGTGGGCAATATTATGTGAATCACCGGTGGCTGGGTGGTATGCTGACAAATTGGCATACCGTATCTGCCTCGATCAAAACGCTGCAAGATATTGAAAACGAGCTGAATGACGAGGGCAACAGCCAGCGCTCCAAGAAAGAGCTGCTGAACCTGGCGCGCCAGCGTGATAAGCTGGAGCTATCGCTTGGCGGTATTAAAACCATGGGCGGCACGCCAGATATGCTCTTCATTGTTGATACCAATCGTGAAAGCCTGGCTGTTACTGAAGCACAGAAGCTGGGCATTCCTATTGTGGCAGTGTTGGATACCAACTCCAACCCAGATGGCATCACCTATCCTGTGCCGGGTAATGATGATGCAAGCCGTTCTATCAAGCTCTATTGCGACCTTGCTTGTGACGCTATTTTGAGCGGTATTGAGCAAAGCCTCGCACAAGTAGGAGCGGATGTTGGCGCTTCAGAAAACCCCCCGGCAGAAAAACTGCCGAAGGCGAAGGCGGCAAAAGAAGCGGCAAAGCCTGCTGCGAAGAAGGCTGACGCAGATAAGAAAAAAGCAGCACCTAAAGAGGCAGAGGCTAAAGAAGCAGAAGAGGCCAAGAAGGAAGCCGCCGAAGCTCCTGCAGCAAAAGAGGCCGAAGCAAAAGCTGAGGCGCCTGCTGACGCGAAAGAAGAAAAAGCAGAAGAGGCCGCTAAGGCAGAAGATGCTGCTGAAGATACCAAAAAAGCTGCTAGTTAATTATTACAACAGAAGGAAAAGGAACCAATGAGCGCGATATCGTCTGCATTGATTAAACAATTACGCGAAAAAACCGGCGCCGGTATGATGGATTGCAAGAAAGCCCTTGAGGAATCAGGCGGTGATTTTGAGCAAGCTGTTGACTGGCTGCGCAAGAAAGGACTTTCTGCCGCAGCAAAAAAAGCCGGCCGCGTGGCTGCCGAAGGGCTGATTGCTATAGCCGCAGAGGGCAACAAAGCCGCCGTTATTGAGCTGAATTCTGAAACCGATTTTGTTGCAAAGAATGAAACATTCCAAGAACTTGCCAAGAAAATCGCCGCTTCTGCTTTAGAAACAAAGGGTGAGCTGGATGCGTTAAAGCAGTTCAGCTGCAAAGAAACCGGCAAGACCGTGGAAGAGCTGGTCACCGAGCATATTGCCACGATTGGTGAAAATCTGGGCCTACGCCGGGCGGATTATGTAGAAGTGTCGGAAGGCATTGTCGCCAGCTATATCCATAGCGCTGTTGCCCCGAATATGGGTAAAATCGGTGTATTGGTGGGCTTGGAATCCTCTGGTGATAAAGAAAAGCTTGCTGAATTAGGTAAGCAACTGGCCATGCATGTGGCCGCGGCCAAGCCAGACTCATTAGATGTAGAGGGTCTAGACCCTGCGCTGGTGCAACGTGAAAAAGACGTACTCACCGAGCAAGCGCGTGCTTCTGGCAAGCCAGATAACATCATCGAAAAAATGATTGAAGGGCGTATCCGCAAATATTATGAGGAAGTAGTATTGGTGGAACAACTCTTCATCATTGACGGCAAAACGAAAGTATCGCAGGTGGTAGCAGAGGCAGAAAAAGCCGCTGGTGCACCGATCAAGATCACAGGATTTGTTCGCTTTGCCCTGGGTGAGGGTGTTGAGAAGGAAGAAAGTAACTTCGCAGAAGAGGTTGCCGCCGCAGCCGGACAATAGAGGTAATCATGGGTGATTCATCTCCATATAAACGTGTGTTGCTGAAGCTTTCGGGCGAAGCACTAATGGGCGATCAATCCTACGGCCAAGATCTTTCAACTATCGAGCGCATTAGCAAGGAAATCAAAGCCGCCGCAGAAACCGGCTTGGAAATCTGCGTGGTAGTGGGTGGTGGAAATATCTTCCGTGGAATTGCTGCAGCGGAAGCCGGGATGGAACGCTCTAGCGCTGATTACCTCGGCATGCTCGCCACGATCATGAATTCCCTAGCAATGCAGAATATGCTGGAAAAGCTCGGGGTGGATACGCGGGTGCTCTCTGCGATCCCGATGATGACGGTATGTGAGCCTTATATTCGTAGGCGCGCAGAACGCCATTTGGAAAAAGGCCGGGTAGTGATTTTCGCTGCCGGCACGGGCAACCCCTATTTCACCACGGATACGGCTGCTGCCTTGCGCGCATTAGAAATGCGCTGTGATGCAATACTGAAAGGTACGCAGGTTGATGGCGTGTATTCAGCGGATCCAAAAGAGGATAAAAACGCAACACGGTATGAATCGCTGAGCTATAACGATGTGCTCACCAAAGATTTACGGGTGATGGACGCCTCCGCCATTTCATTGGCGCGCGAGAATAACCTACCGATTTTGGTGTTTTCGATTCACACCCATGGCGCGTTTGCCGAAGTGGTGCAAGGCAAGGGCACGCACACGATTATACAATAAGGGAGCAGAAGCTATGAGCGATACAGATATTGGTAGTTTAGAGCGCCGTATGGACGGAGCCATTGCTTCACTCTCTAAAGATTTGAGTGGGTTACGCACCGGCCGCGCATCAGCCAATCTCTTGGATAGCGTGCAGGTGGATGCCTATGGCAGCCCTATGCCTCTAAGTCAACTGGGTTCGGTTAGCGTACCTGAGCCGCGCATGTTGGTGGTGAATGTGTGGGATGGCTCGCAAGTTCCTGCCGTGGAAAAAGCGATTCGTAACGCTGATTTGGGATTAAACCCTTCCACTGAAGGGCAGACCATTCGCATCCCGATGCCGGAACTCACCGAAGAGCGCCGCAAAGAATTGGTGAAGGTCGCACATAAATATGCCGAGAATGCCCGCGTGGCAGTACGTAATATTCGCCGTGACGGGATGGACGCACTGAAGAAGAGCGAGAAAGACGGCGATATTTCGCAAGATGAGCTGCATGGTCGCAGCGATAAAGTGCAAAAACTCACCGATAGCTTCATTGAAAAAATTGATACCGCCTTAAAAAGCAAAGAAGACGATATCCTGACTGTTTAACCGCCTAGCCTGGGCTTATTGGCCCTGTCACATTTTACACGCACATGCTGAACCATATTGCAATTATTATGGATGGAAATGGCCGCTGGGCTGAAGCACGCCATCTGCCGCGCTCAGTGGGCCACAAAAAAGGCGCGGAGAACGTCAAAGAAATCATCAAGACCTGCATGCAGCATAATGTGCATTATCTGACGCTCTACACTTTTTCGTCGGAAAACTGGAACCGACCAGAGCAGGAAATCAGCGATTTAATGAATCTGCTGCGGTTTTATCTGGATAGTGAGCTAGAAGAGCTGCATCGCAATGGGGTGAAGATCAAGGTGCTTGGCGATCGCCAGACGCTACCGCGGGATATCTGTCGGAAAATGGAAGAAGCGGAAAAGCGCACCCAGCATAATGCCGAGATTCAGGTCAATATCGCACTGAGCTATGGCAGCCGGCAGGAGATTGTACAGGCGACGCAAGCGATTGCCGCAGATGTGCAGAGCGGAAAATTGGCGCTGGAAGATATCAACGATTTCGTGATGGGGCGATATTTATATACCGCACGCATGCCGGATCCGGATTTGCTGATACGCACTGGCGGCGAAGTGCGCCTGAGTAATTTCCTGCTGTGGCAATCGGCCTATACAGAACTTTATTTCACCGATGTATTATGGCCAGATTTTATTGGCGAGGATTTAGAAAAGGCGATCGCCGATTTCCACACGCGTGAACGCCGCTTTGGCACCACCACACAGAAGGATGCGGTGTCACAAAAAGAAGCGGTGTGATGCAGCTCTCGAACCTGGCCAAGCGGATCCTCTCTGCGGTGATCTTAGCGCCGCTGGCGATTGGCATCATCATTCTTGGCGGTATTCCTTTTATTGCGATGGTTGCACTCGCCTTCATCATCATGCTCTATGAATGGGTAAACCTCACCAAAACCAGCACACGCAAATGGCTCTGGTGGCTTGCGGGCGCACTGTATATTGGCGGGGCGTGTACAGAATTCCTTTATACTCGTATTCAATACCCACAAGACTTTGAAATATTCCTTACTATACTCATTATCGTATGGCTCTCAGATATCGGTGCTTATATTGCTGGTAAAGTATTTGGCGGACCGAAATTATGGCCGAGCATCAGCCCTAACAAAACCTGTGCCGGTGCAGTGGGCGGGATTGTCTTACCACTTATAGTGGGAGTACCCATTCTTCTTCATCTCACCCCAACCGGAATTTTGGTAATAGCTGTGCCTATAGTCATCATTGCCTTCCTCACCGAGTGTGGTGACCTGCTTATATCCTGGGTGAAGAGGCGTTTTGGGGCGAAGGATAGCGGCGCGCTCATCCCTGGCCATGGCGGATTGCTCGATAGACTAGACGGATTGCTGTTGGTTATGGTAGTAATCGGCATTCTTGGAATAATTCGATAATAGTCATGCCTGTTACTGCACCCGCACCAACTGCTGCCCCTGCGCCGAAGCATGTTACCATCCTTGGCTCCACCGGGACGATTGGGCAAAACACGCTCGACCTCATTGCGCAGGCACCAGAGGCGTATCAGATTGAGGTGCTGACAGCGCGCAATAACTATACTTTGCTGATTGAGCAGGCGCTGCGCTTCATGCCACAGCAGGTGGTGATTGAAAACGACGCGCATTATGCGGCGGTGAAAGACGCCTTAGCGCATACACCCATTACCGTATCTGCCGGCACGAAGGCGGTGGTTGACGCTGCTTGCATCCCTGCAGAATGGACCATGCTCGGCATTGTGGGTGCGGCCGCGCTCGCCCCTGCCCTGGCGGCGATTAAGCAGGGCAACAGTGTGGCGCTTGCGAATAAGGAATGTTTGGTCTGCGCCGGAGCATTAGTGACGCGAGAAGCGCAGAAACACGGCACCACCTTGCTGCCGGTGGATTCAGAGCATAACGCGATATTTCAGGTGCTCGCCGGTGCGGATGCAGGCGCAGTTGAGCATATTACCTTA